>DQTH01000093.1 GCA_015662865.1 Desulfocapsa sulfexigens | reverse complement strand
GTTGAGTATTGCTCTGTATGCTTGCATATAGTACTACCTTTTTAAAGTCTTTACTCTACAATAACAGTTGGTTGTGACTTTTTGAGGTCAATCTAATTAAGATCCGCATAATAACTGATTAGCACCCCACAAGGGGCATTAATACCTTATAAATTCTTTTCAAAAAACACGAAAAGAATTTATAAGGTACTAATGCTCATAGCCCTGAAATGAAATATCATCTGATCCTTTATCATTTTGCAGTATCACGCCTCGTCCTGAACGTATTTCACCTATTTGATAGACGTCTTTTCCCTTTTCAGACATAAGGCGGGTGAATTCTTCCTCTTTTCCACTCTTCACAGTAAAAATAAGCTGATAATCCTCTCCTGAACGGAGAATTAAATCCTCTATATTGAGATTTAATGCTGCTGCTGCTGACGAAAGCTCAGGCAAAAATGGCAAATGGCTGGCATGAATCACAGCGGAGACTTCAGATGCCAGGCATAAATGGGCAAGATCTGTCGCTAGACCGTCAGAGATATCCTGCATGGCACTGATCAATCCGCTTCGGGCCAGCTCCATACCGATACCTATACAGGGGACAGGATTTAAATGAGCACCAAGAAGTGCTTCCCAGCTGGAAAGATCCAGGGAATCAGGGTGATTTTTGTTGTATTTGAGGAGTTCCAGACCACCTCCTGCACTACCGAGAGGACCCGAAACCCATATGCTGTCCCCTTCTTTTGCACCATCCCGATAAACAGAACCGGGTGCCACCGGCTCGCCAAGAACGGTTACAGTTAAAACAAGGCTTCTACCTTTTACCGTATCACCACCAATCAGCACACAATCATGTTCTTGCAGGATTTCCAGGGCACCGTCTAGCCATGTTGAAATCCAATCCCATTCAATATTTTCAGGTAGACAAAGCGACAACAGGACAAAACGTGGCCGGCCTCCCATGGCTGCAATATCACTCAGGTTCACAGCAATTGATTTTCTGCCAAGAAGATGTGGAGGGTGAAAACTATTATCAAAATGAACCGAATCAACGAGAGTGTCTGTTGAGATTAGAAAAGATCCGGATAAAGCCACCTCACAACAGTCATCACCTATGGATTTTAGCAAACCATCACTTTTTTTTTGGCTGGCCAGACGAATCCTCTCAATAAGCGTGCGTTCTGACCAGGCAGCCACTATTTCACCCTTTTCAGAAATGTTGTTTTTGTTTTATTTCCTTTTCCGTCTTTTTTTTCGGTCTTTTTCTCAGGAGGCCTTGAAATTGAGGGGGCTAAGTTCACGGCCTTCACAAAGCGTTCCTCTCCACCCATGGTAAACACATCCATGCCTGTCATTTGCGCGGTTCGCAGCGTCCATGTTATCTGCTGAGGTGGAACTGTCAGAAAAGTAAGGCTCAGGTGCCACCATTCATCTTTACGGGTTGTGTCTCTGGCAATATCTGTAACCAATGCGTAAACAAGAATTTGCGGCTCTTTGGAAACTATCAGCACAAGATCACCAATATCAGTGCTGTCTTTAAAAGGGATAATCTGTTTTAATTCTGCAAGTAATTTTTCCATGTTTGCGTTCAATCAATATTTTTAACTTCCTATTCAACGACCGTGGTCACAGACTCCAATACAATGGAATCATCAGTAATAATACTCCTTGAGCCCAGTTGCTTATACATTGAGACACCATCAAGCACAGGGAGGATCAATCTATCGACGAGAATTTCAGCCTTGTGGGCCATTTCCGGGCCCTGCAAAATGGCCATATCCCCGGCCCATTTGGCAAGTTCTTTCAAAGCATCCGCGAAAAGTGCAACGTGGATATAGGTTGCAGAATTATTTTTCTCGAGTAATTTTCCGCCAAGCTCCTCTATTGCAGCACTCTTCAGCAGCGACGCTGAGGGTTCTTTACCAAGATCCACGATCTGTTGAACAAGATCGATGGAATTTGAGAGAAGGAGATAATTGTCAAGAAGGGTGAAAGCCGGCTGAAAACCACCCTGAGGTGCAAGCCCCCAGTAGGTAATAACCTTATCCTTATACTTTTTGTTACTCATCGGAATATCAGCTTCTGCGAGCAGCTTGTTAAACACTCCAAGAAACTGTTCCGGCTGTTTCAGCTGTATAATTGCAGCGGCCCTTGGTAATGGTATGCCATCCAGGCCGACATCCCGGACAATCACAGCAAACTCATTATCAATCATCCCCAGAACCTCTTCTATTTCCACATCACCGCCATCCCTTAATTCCTGCCGAAGCACATCAAAGGCATGGGGCTGCTGTCTGGTAACTCTGCCGGAATAAATATCCCACATATCAAGCAGATTAAGGAAATTGGCCCAATAATAGAAAAGAGTGTCAGCAGGGACCATTGCCAGCGTTTTATTCTCTGCCTGCGGTACATTACACAATTTTGCAATTCCACCATCCAGATTTGATTTGTCAAAGAGGATCTCGACTTTATCGGTTACCAGCCCTTTTTCATGCCAGGCACCATAAGCAGCAGCACCCCATCCTTCCCATTGTTTTAAAAGTGAAAGGAATTCCTTCTGATGCTCCAGTGGCAGGTTTTCAGCAATCATGCATCCCTGATCAAACAGGGCTGGAACTGAAGAATAAACAAATAATTTTGCGCCTTTAAAATTCTTGCGTAAACGTTGAAAATCTTTGTTTTTACTTAATATATTTTTTCGTTCATCATATGAATCAATACTTTTTCGTACCAGACGTTCATCAAAACCGGCAAGAATCAGTCCCTGAACCGTGGCAGTGGACAACCTGCTATGCTTATCAATCTGATATCGATTGATGGTGTGGGCTCCATACTGGACGGTGGACTGTTTGATATCTTTGCTGAAAAGTGGTGCAAGAAGCTGTAAAAACTGGGCATTATGCCGTGGTTTTGCAATAAGCAGCAAACGTTCTTCCAGGGCCTGTGCCGGGTTTTTGGGAGAAAAGGATTTCGCTGGGAATAATGCCATGCAGAATTCTTTACCGAGAAGCTGATCAAAGCCCGGGTCTTCAAATGTAGTTGTAATCTTTTTCCAAAATCTTTCAGCTGCCCTTATTGTGTTCTCTGTCCTTCCAAGTTCTGTTTCAATTGTTCTGTAATCAAGATTAGCCAGAGATTTGCCAAGGGGGCTGTCAAAAAACTTATTATACATTTCAGTGAATTCATGCTGTTCAGCATAAAAGAGTACGTCAGCCGGTAAAAAATCAGCGGCTTGCACAGCAGGCTCCTGCCTGTTCTTCAATACAAAGATAAGCAGCAGAAACAAACTCACTGACGTAATAATAATTGCAGCTCTTTTTATATTCATAATTTCTGAATGCGTGTGTTCAGTTGTTTTATTTGTGGTTCATTCTTTATCGCTTAGCTGCTTCAACCGTTTCTTCGATATTGCACAGCTTCAGCCACATGTGAAAGTTCAAGGTCCTGCTTGCAATCCATATCAGCGATAGTTCTGGCAATTTTCAGAATCCGGTGGTATCCGCGGGCTGAGAGTCCAAGTTTCTCAACACTGCGCTCAAGAAGCCGCATGGATGGGGGGTCAAGTTTACAATATTTTACAATTTCAGACGGCCCCATTTGACCGTTGCAATGAATTTTTGCATTTTCAGCATAGCGCATTGTCTGAATTTCCCGGGTTACATCAACTCGTTTTTTGATTGCAGCAGAAGATTCTCCCATCCTCTCCTCATTCATTTCCTGGAAGGGAACTGCTCCGACCTCCAGATGAAGATCAATGCGATCAAGTAGCGGGCCTGAAACTTTAGATCCGTATCTTTGAATCTGTTGAGGCGTACATTTACATTCTCTTTTCTTGTCGCCATAATACCCGCAGGGACAAGGGTTTGCTGCAACCACAAGAACAAAACAGGATGGAAAAACAAGTGACATGTTCGCACGTGCAATGGTAACATCTCCGTCCTCAAGGGGCTGGCGCAAGACTTCCAGAACATGCTTTTTAAACTCAGGTAACTCATCTAGAAACAGAACCCCGTTATGGGCAAGGGAAACCTCACCGGGGCGTGGAATCTGGCCTCCACCAATAAGCCCTGCATCAGAAATTGTGTGATGAGGAGCCCGAAAAGGTCGAATGGCAATCAGAGGTGTGTCTGTTGTCACTCTACCAGCTATGGAATAAATTTTAGTGGTCTCCAGAGCTTCATCAAAACTCATACCAGGCAGAATCGTCGGCAACCTTCTGGCCAGCATGGTTTTGCCGGAACCGGGCGGTCCCTTCAAACTCACATTGTGCCCGCCTGATGCTGCAATTTCAAAGGCCCGTTTAACATGCTCCTGACCCTTGACTTCCTGAAAATCCACATCATAAACAGCATTGACAAATAACAAATCGTCCTGCTCAGGTGACACAGGATCGCAGTGAATCTTCCCAGCCAGAAATCCCACAGCCTGGTGAAGACTTGTCACGGCAATCACCTCAATTCCTTGGACGACTGCGGCTTCAAGCTTATTATCATCAGGAACCAGAATGCCTTTCAGACCCTGCTCTTTGGCATTCAAAGTTATGGGTAGCACACCGGGAACCGGTCGCACTGCACCATCAAGGGAGAGTTCACCGATGATCGCATAGTTGAGCAGTTTGGTAGGATCAAACAGTTCGCCTGCCGCAAGAATTCCGAGAGCAATGGGAAGGTCAAATCCGGCACCACCTTTTTTAATATCAGCAGGCGCCAGATTCACGGTTATTCTTTTTGGTGGGAAATCATAACCACAGTTTTTGATTGCAGCCTTTACCCGTTCCCTGCTCTCCCTGACACTGCCATCCGGCAGACCCACAGTGGTAAACATCGGCAGACCCAGTGCAAGATCCACCTCAACCATTACAGATAAGCCATCAACACCCAATACTGCGCCGCTATGTACCTTGGCAAGCATCAGTATCCAGGCTCCACAGGTGCGGGGTCAACTGGATTCATACAACTGCTGCATGGCTTCACTGTAATTCCCGTTTTTTTTATCATAAATATAAAAAGGAGGAAGAACCTCAAGCCCTTCACCTCCATTTTTCATGGCTTCAAGGAGCAGTAACCGTGCACCCGTTTCTGTATCGGGATACGAATAGATCAATTGCAGTCTTTTGGCTGTCAGGCCTTGCTGTGGCAGCAAAGCAAATAAGCTGCCAAGCCCGTCAGCCGGATAAATCAAATAGATTCTGCCCCTGTTTTTAACAGCCGTGGCAGCCGCTTTAAGAACATCAGCTAATGTACAGGTAACCTGGTGCCTTGCAATCTCCGACTCTTTATTGCATGATGGTCTGCCCCCGCCAAGAGGGTAAAACGGAGGGTTGCAGACAACAGTGGAATAGGCTTCGGGTTTCAAGGATTTTTTAATATCGCAGAGATCACCCTCCATGACCTGCATCTGGTTCTGGAACTGATTGAGCTTTATGTTGTCGCGGGCCAGTTCAGCCAGCCCTGCCTGCAATTCAAAAGCTGTCAGGGAACGAATACGATTCCCTGCCCTGTAAAGAAGAATTAACCCGAGTATTCCGCATCCGGCGCCAAGATCAAGAACGTTTTCATCCTTGCCAAGACGGACAAAGTGGGCAAGCAGCACAGGGTCTATGGAAAATCGATACCCGTCTGCATGCTGCAGACAGAACAGCCTGCCATCAAAAAGAGTATCCTGAGTCCTCTTTACATCAGCCAAGTCGTTGCACTTCTTCCCCACTCACCTGCTGGTTAAATAGCAACCCTGTCATGATTTTGGGGTAGAAATATGTGGATTTATGAGGCATGATTAATTTTTCATCTGCAACCTGCTTCACCTGTTTTACCCGTGTCGGATTCATGACAAACAGCAGAGGTGTCTGTGTGTCTGTTTCATTGCATTCTTTGACAGCCACATCCATGGCCTCATCCGGGTCACTGAAATAATGAATCAGATTATCCTCTTCGCAGCGTTGATGATCAAGTTCCAGTGCTCCACGAATAATTACATCAGACAGGACAACCACATCAAGTTCCTGCAGCTGCTCAGGCTTGTTTTTCAGCAGTTGCTGTGCTTCCTGTTTCATCAGTAACAGAAAACAACGATCCTCGCCGGGGTGATATACTCCAAATGTGGTTGATGTTTTTTCCACGAAGCCCTTTTCCTCTTCATCCATTCTGGACAGGACTTCACACAATAAAACCTCCCGGCTGCCATTTTTTATCTCTTTAAGATGAAACCACGGTTCGAGACGGGCCATCAAATCCTCTACGGAAAGCTTTCCAGGCCAGTGCAGCAGTCGATGCGTTGGAAGTACAGACAACCCGGGGTCCTCCATGGGACAGAGGTACATCATTATATGGTTTGCCGGATCTCTGTCTGAAAAATCTGCGTTCCGTTCTTTCTGAAGTCGTCTGTAGGCAAGTGCTGTGTTATAGCGATGATGACCATCAGCAATATAAAGAGACTTATCTACAAAAAACTCCTGAACCTGCGAAATTAAAGTTTCATCAGTGACACGATACAGAGAATGCACACAACCGTCGCCATCAATAACAGTGCCCATGGGTTCTTCCTTTATTGCATCATCCATCAGTTTAATAACTCTGTTTTCCTCATCGGAATAAAGAGAAAAAATCTGACTGAATTGCGCTTTTGTAGTATCAAGGAGCCGCAACCGGTCACTGATTACAGATTCAAATATCTCCTCATGGGGCTTAACTATGCCTTCGTCGAATTCCGCAAGCCCCACAAGTGCCACAATTCCTTTTCTTGTGAGCATTTTGCCGGAAGGATGCTTATACTGGACGGTGTAGAGATACAGGGCAGACTGTTTGTCACGCATAAGTACATCCTGGTCCAGCCACTGCTGAAAAAGATCGGCAACATTCTGGTAGCGGGAAGCATCGCCTGTGGCTCCGCCCGGATTTTTGGTAATATCAAGACGGATCATGGAATAGGGATTTTTGGCTGTGTAGGATTCCACAGCATTTTCACTGATTACGTCGTAAGGAGGAGTAACGACATCATCAAGACTGCCCACTTTTTCCACATTAAAATAGACGCCCTTAAAGGGTGCGACAAAGGCCATGCGTGAGAACTCCTTTTTTGCTACAATAAAGGTTGATGGATTTTTACAAAATTCTTCATCTGCTTCGTTGCGCACCCGCAGGAAGTGCCCTTGGGGTACAAAAATCCAATCATTTCAACGTACCTCAGTACGCCGAAATAATGTGATTTTTCCGCGCCTCGGATATGAAGTTTTTTACAAATCCATCTTATTTTTAAATCTTTACGAGTTTATCGAGGTTGATGGATTTGTAAAATAATCTTGGATGATAACACTTAAACTTGGATACTTTCAAGACTTGCCGCTGTTTTTTCTCTGATTCATTCTGATGGCGAAAACAGCAAAGGAGAATATAATATGTACGATATTTTTATAAAAACCCATTTTGCGGGTGCCCACCATCTGCGTGACTATCCGGGCAACTGCGAAAAGCCGCATGGACACAACTGGAAAATAAAGGTTACTGTCCGGGCTTCACGTGTTGATGAACTTGGTATGGGTATAGATTTCAAGGTATTAAAAAAGATTGTCAACGCTGCTGTGGATGACCTTGATCATCGCGATCTCAACGAACATCCTGCTTTTCTCGATCGCAATCCATCATCGGAACACATTGCTGCTTTCCTCTATGATACCTTGAAACCTGATCTGCAGCATGACCGCTACAATCTCCACTGTGTTGAAGTGTGGGAAACAGACACGTCCGGCCTGATCTATTACGGACCTGATGGGCAGTAAACTGAAAGTTTCAGAAATCTTTTACTCCATACAGGGCGAGTCCACCTATGCAGGGCTTCCATGCGTGTTTATCCGTCTCTGCGGCTGCAATCTTCGCTGTAATTACTGTGATGCGGCTTACACCTGGGATGAAGGAGATTTCCAGGATATTGAGTCCATTCTAAAGGAGGTTGACAGCTTTCCCTGTAATCTCGTGGAGCTGACAGGGGGGGAACCGCTCATGCAGGAAGACAGCTGTGAGCTTCTGCAAAAACTCGTTAAACAGGGAAAAAAAGTTCTGCTTGAAAGCAATGGCACCATTGGTATTGATTCTGTGCCAAAGGGTGTTACTGTAATCCTTGATGTTAAATGTCCTGGCAGTGGCTCCCCAAAAAGCTTTCATCCTGATAATCTCAGACTTATTAAACAGAGATTGGAAACAGATCCAGGCTCATGCGAGCTCAAATTTGTTCTTTCAACAAAAGAAGATTATCTCTGGGCAAAAGATTTTATTGAAACAAACGGGCTTTGCGGTGTATTACCTGTTCTTTTTTCTCCAGTACAGGAAAGAGTATCTCCGCAGGATCTTGCAGATTGGATTATGAAAGATGGTTTAAATGTTCGTCTGCAACTTCAGCTTCATACCATACTCTGGCCTGGAATCAGTCGTGGCGTGTGAGCAATTATGGAGCTGAACAAAATTTGTAAATCATAAAACAATAGGTAGAATAATCACTTCGACAACAATAAAACATTCTGATCACCAGCAAAACTCAGCTACTGATTTGAGATAGCGTGAGAATAATCCGTGTTTCAGATATTTCCCGACAAACGCCCTAGCTCATTATTCGCTGTGGATTGTTTGTCGGAAAACATTTGAAACACCCTTTCCTGCCGTAAAGCAAACTCCTGTTTTTTATCAGACGAGTTTTAGTGGTAATCAGAAAAAATCGAAAAATTTGGAATACGAATGAAAAGAACAGTTCCTGTTGATGATGCTGTGGGTATGGTACTCCCACATGATATCACTGAAATCGTTAAAGATAAGTTCAAAGGCCGGGCCTTTAAAAAAGGTCACATAATCCGTGAAGAAGACGTGGAACATCTGAAACGTCTGGGTAAGGAACATATCTATGTCCTTCAGCTCGGTCCTGAAGAAATTCATGAAAATGAAGCGGCAGAGATACTGGCCAACGCGCTTGCCGGTCCCGGAGCCGTTCTCTCTTCAGAACCTGTTGAGGGGAAAATTGCCATTAACGCAGGATGTGACGGGCTTTTAAAAATCAATAAAGAGGCCCTCAATCAATTCAACCTGCTTGGCGAGGTAATGTGTGCCACTCTGCACACCAATACTCCTGTTAAAAAAGGGGAAAATATTGCTGCAACCCGTCTCATTCCACTGGTTTCCAAACGTGCGATTGTTGAGCAGGCAGCTGCCATTGCAGATGATGGCAAACCAGTGGTTGAAGTGAAAGAGCTGCGTCGTGCAAGGGCTGGCCTCATAATTACAGGAAATGAAGTTTTCCATGGCAAAATTAAAGATAAATTTGAGAATGTGTTGCGGCAAAAACTTGCAGAGCTTGGCTCTGACGTGATTTCCGTTATCTTTGCCCCTGATGACATAGATATGATCGCTGATGCAATCACCAAAAGCATTGATAATGGTGCTGATCTAATCATCACCTCAGGTGGGATGTCCGTAGACCCTGATGACGTAACCCGGATGGGAATCGCAAAAGCGGGAGCCACCGACTGTTTCTATGGAACCCCGGTTCTCCCCGGTGCCATGTTTTTGAGCGGCAGGATTGGAGACATTCCTGTGCTGGGTCTGCCCGCCTGTGGCATGTTCCACAATATCACAGTTTTTGATCTGATCCTGCCAAGAATCCTCACAGGTGAAACAATCGGCCGGGAAGAATTTGCAGAAATGGGACATGGCGGCCTCTGCAGAAACTGTAAACGATGCCAGTACCCGGTGTGTAACTTTGGAAAATAACACGAAAGAACAGACAAAGCAGAAACCGATACACTGCAATTTCACAGTCAATGCCCCGGCTGTTGCCTGCCAGATTCTTGCAGATACCAGCGGTCTGCCAAAAGAGCGCATCAAACATGCAATGGTAAAAGGTGCGGTCTGGCTGAAGCGACCCGGGAAAAAAGAGAGGCGTCTCAGAAAAGCAAAATTCAAGCTTCAAAAAGATGATTTCGTTCAGCTCTTTTATGACCCCAATGTTCTTGCCCAGAAGCCGCCTGAACCAACCTGTATTGCAGGCCACAATGATTACAGTGTCTGGTTTAAGCCGCCGTGGCTTCTTAGTCAGGGAACCAGGTACGGCGACCACTGTTCCCTGCTCCGTCTGGCGGAAAAAGATGACAATAACAAAAACAGAATTATTGATTTCAAACTCATCCACCAGCTGGACCGCGAGGCATCCGGCCTGATGCTGCTGGCCCACAACAGCAATGCTGCCATGCTTTTATCAAAACTATTCCAGGAAAACAAAATTGAGAAAAGATATTTTGCAGAAGTATCAGGAAAACCGGAGATACCTGAAAAGGGGCTGCAGCTGACAGCGCCGCTTGATGGCAATGCTTCACACACGGAAATACTATCGGCACGTCCGGCAAAAACCAGACAGAACACAATTCTGGATATACTGCTCCACACTGGCAGGCTCCATCAGATACGGAGGCATCTCGCTGACTTTGGGTACCCGGTTATTGGCGACCCTAAATACGGTGACGTTCGGCAGGGAAATTTTTACGAACTGCATCTCTGTGCCTGGAAAATCAGTTTTGTTTCCCCGTTCAGCAAGGAAAAAACTTCCTATCAGGTTCCTCTAGAGATGCGGCCTTCTTTTCTTTCGCCCATGGTTGTGACGAAATAAATAATTGCTGAAAAGCTGTGGGAAAGAGTGTCTCTGATTAAGCGATCAGGCCAAGGGCCAGACCCGCGGCTTTTTCTGATGCGCCCGCATCCCCCATTCTCTCACGAACAAGTTCAAGGCCGCGCAGCATCTTATCCCTGCGTTCGGTGTCAAAGAGAATGGCTGAAACTTCCTCTTCAATCCGCTCAGGAGTTACTTCTTCCTGAAACAGCTCAGGGACAACATCACTTTCTGCAATGAGATTAACAAGGGAAAAATATTTTAAATCTTTATTGATCAGTAATTTTCCAAGGCGGTAGGTGCCGGAAGAAACTTTATAGATGACAACCATGGGCGTATCAAGCAGCGCCATTTCCAATGTCACAGTTCCGGAAACCACAACCGCGGCATCACAGGCAGCCATCATATCGTAACGATTTTCTTTTATCAGGCGGATATCCAGTTCTTCGCCAAAATCATCCAGCCCGTTCTCTCTTATTTCTTTCTCACTGATGGTAGAAGCCAGTGGAAGCAGAAAAACCATTTTCTTTTTACTAGTCTGCTGCAGCCTGAGCGCTGTCTGCAACAGAATTGGAAGAAGGCTTGCAATCTCTTTCTTCCTGCTTCCCGGAAGCAACCCGATACAAATGCTACCAGAATCGATTTCGTGGCTCTGGCAGAATTCATCACGATTACAAGTGATTTTCACAGAGTCGAGCAGAGGGTGGCCAACATACTCAGCATCAAGTCCGTGACTGCGAAAAAACTCTTCTTCAAAAGGAAGAATCACTCCAACCCTGTCAACCCGCTCACTGATTGTTTCAACTCTACCGGTTCTCCACGCCCAGACTTGGGGAGTGATATAATAGAAAACCGGAATACCAAGTTTTTTGGCAAACTTAGCAAGCATGAGATTGAAATCCGGGAAATCGATGAGAATAAGAAGAGACGGTTGTTCTTCTCGAAGAGTTGTTTTAAGTATTTTTCTGGCTTTAAGAATATCAGGTAAGTGGGAAAAAACTTCTGCCAGTCCGACAACAGCAATCTTCTTTGCATCAAACAGTACATCAACGCCTGCAGCGATAAGCTCCTTTCCTCCCATACCACAGAAAGAAAGGTCCGACCGCTTCGCCAGCATGGCCTTGACAAGTCTGGCACCATGGAGATCTCCGGAAGCTTCTCCGGCAATGATCATGACCTTCTTTTTCATTTGCTGCGTTTTGATCGATTCTTAAAAACTCTCATTTAGCGGACATATCTTCGGCGTACACCCCTAGTTTCTGATGGTTCTTGATCTGCCTGATTACCTGCAGAGCCACGTTCAGAGCCCGGCGCCCCTCGTTACCGGAAACAAGCGGAGAGGTACGGTTTCGAACATTTTCAACAAAATGCAGTATCTCGGAATTTAAGGCATCACCTTCCGGAAAAGACCTGACAAGGACATCCTGTTTAGGCATGCCGTTGGTCTGGAATTCACCTTTTTTAAGATGTATGGTCATAACCTTACGGTTGGCGAAATCCACATTTATCATTGATCCGGGCTGGAAAATACGCATGCGCCGGGTATTGGTTCGTGCAATCCGGGACACCGTGACATTGGCTGTGGCACCATTTTCAAATATAAGCCGGGCATTGGCAATATCAGTATAATCAGTGACCACCGGTGCTCCGACAGTATGGATGGTCTCAAGGGGAGATTTAATGATGTTCAGTATAATATCAATATCGTGTATCATCAGATCAAGAACCACGTCCACGTCAACGCCACGATTCTTAAAGGTTGAAATACGCTGGGATTCGATAAAAACAGGCACAGTCAGTGAAGGTACCATGGCCTCCACTGCAGGATTAAAACGTTCGAGATGACCAACCTGCATTATCAGTTTCTTCCTCTCAGCTTTGTCTATGATCTCATCAGCCTCTTCCACAGTAGTGGTAATGGGCTTTTCCATGAGCATATCAACACCCGCATCAATACAGTCAAGTGCGACTTTGTGATGATAGGTGGTGGGAACCACAACTGAAACGGCATCAACCAGTTGTAACAACTCATGGTAATTGCTGAAAGCCCTGCAGTTATTTTCACTGGCAACAGCTTCAGCAATCAAAGGATCAACATCAGCGACCCCCACAAGTTCGACATCTTTCATTCCGCTATATTTCTGCGCGTGGTATTTTCCCAAATACCCCACTCCAATAACACCTACTTTCATTAATTTCTGTCCTTTATGAACGTACTGGCAATATCAGATTCCAAGATACGCTTTCTGAATATCCTGGTTCTGTAACAGGTTTTCTGCACTGTCACTTATGATTATATTCCCGTTCTCAATTACGTAACCGCGATCAGCAATATGGAGCGCCTGATTGGCGTTCTGTTCCACAAGGAAAATAGTGGTATTCTGTTCTTTATTAATTTTTCTGACAATCTCGAAAATCTGTTTGATAACAAGCGGTGCAAGCCCCATTGACGGTTCATCGAGCAGCAAAAGTTTGGGGCGGGCCATGAGTGCCCGCGACATTGCAAGCATCTGCTGTTCACCTCCGCTCAATGTTCCTCCATCCTGACTGCGTCTGTCAGCAAGAATAGGAAAAAGAGAAAATACATAATCAAGATCCTCTTTTATTCCATTAGTATCATTTCGAAGAAATGCCCCCATATCCAGGTTTTCCATCACAGTGAGCTCCGGAAAAATATGTCTACCCTCCGGCACCTGACAAATACCTTTGGCAACTAGCTTTTCAGGGGATAATTTGTGAATGGGCTCCCCTTCAAACATGATTTTCCCTGAGCGAACCGGCACGATTCCAGAAATTGCCATGAGAGTCGTGGATTTACCTGCACCATTTGCGCCAATCAGGGTGATTATTTCGCCACTGTTAATTGTAAGGTCAATATTATGGAGGACCTGGATATTTCCATAAGCTGCATTAACATTCCGTAACTCAAGCATCTACATCTTCCCCCAGATAGGCCTTGATCACTGCAGGGTTGGAGCGAACTTCCTCAGGAGTTCCCTGGGCAATCTTTTTCCCGTAATCCATAACAAAAATCCGATCAGACAGACTCATAACCAATTTCATATCATGCTCGATGAGAAGAATGGAGTGCCCTTCACTGCATATTTTTCGTATGAGACTGACCAGAGCTTCCGTTTCTTTCGGGTTCATTCCGGCAGCAGGCTCATCTAAAAGCAGCAGGAAAGGTTCAGTGGCAAGAGCACGGGCAATTTCAAGGCGACGCTGGGCACCATAAGAGAGGTTTCTAGCCTCCTCATTCACCTCTTTGTGGAGACCTACCTTTTTCAAGATACCATAACTTGTCTCGATGATTTCTTCTTCTTCACGTCTTGTGGCAGGATTTCTGAAAATTGCACCAAAAATCAAAGATTTTGTTCGACAGTGTCTGCCGATCATCACATTTTCCAGGACACTCATGGTGGGAAAAAGGCGAATATTCTGAAAAGTTCTTGCCATCCCCTTTTCAGTTATCTTGTTTGGCTTCATGCCGTTGACTGTTATCTCATTTCCATTTTTGGGATTACAAAGCATGATATCACCTGAGCTTGGGCTATAGATCCCAGTCAGACAGTTGAAAAATGTTGTTTTCCCGGCACCATTTGGTCCGATCAGGGCTACAATTTCACCTTGCTGAATATCAAGGTCAACATTATCCACGGCCTTTATCCCGCCAAAATTTTTAGTCAGGCCAGTTACTTTTAATATTGCTTTACTCATGACTGGTCACTTGTCTGATGGGAAATATGTTTTTTGAATCGATAACTGCGCCGGACATTGGAAATAATTCCATCAGGTTTAAAGACCATCATAACCACGAGAATTCCACCAAAAGCCAGCATACGATACTCAGACAACGCACGCAGATACTCAGGCATGAGAATAAGGATCAGGGCACCGAAAATAACACCGACAATGGATCCCATACCGCCAAGTACAACAATGGAGAGGATAATGGCTGATTCGAGAAAGGTAAAGCTTGCTGGATTGACAAAGGTCGTTTTTGCGGCAAAGATAACTCCCACAAGGCCGGCCCAGAAGGCACCGAGACTGAATGCAATGAGCTTTGTTTTTGTTTTATCAATACCCATTGCCTGACAGGCTATTTCATCTTCACGCAGAGCCAGCCAGGCCCTGCCAAGACGGGAGTTCTGCAACCTGTTCACCACAAAAATGGTAAATACAACCAGAGCCACAACCAGATAGTAGATGTAAGTGATTCCACCGTCAAAAGACATTTCCATACCAAAAAATGATGGGCGGGAAATATTGGCAATACCGCTTGGTCCCTGGGAAAAATCATTCCAGTTTTCAAGAATTAATCGAATTATTTCACCGAAACCCAGGGTTACAATGGCCAGGTAATCGCCGCGGAGACGAAGCACTGGAAAACCAAGAAGAACACCAAGAAAGGCTGCAAACAATCCGCCAATGGGCAGTACTGTCCAGAACCCCATATTAAAATGCATGTTGAGCAGTGCATAGCTGTATGCACCAACAGCATAAAAAGCCACATAACCAAGATCAAGCAATCCTGCAACTCCAACCACAATGTTCAACCCAAGCCCAAGCACCACATACATGAGAGCTGTGGTCATAATATTGGTTTGATATGTGGAGAAGAAATAGGGAAAGGCTATGGCAAAAACCAGTATAGCAAGACTTAAAGGATAAAGAAAACGAGGCTCTCTCAATATCCGCTGCATAAAAGGTTCAGTCAGAGCTCTGCTTATCTTTTTCCGTCCGGAACGTCGTTCTTTTCGAATAAGGTAAACTTTTGACAGAATGGAAATGACAAAACTGCCAATGGCAACAAAATACATATTGTCCCAACGCCAGTCCACTGTCCGTTCAATGGGATTTACCTTGATCACCATGATGGGAAAGGTGAGGAAGGCAAACCAGAGCGAAATGAGCGCAGAACGCTTTAATTCTTTAACAGGAAACATACTTCATACCCGATTACACTTTTTTCGTTTCAGCCTTGCCGAGAAGTCCGGAAGGTTTAAAAATAAGGATCAAAACAAGAAGAGAAAATGCAAAGACATCTTCATAGTCGGATGACACATAACCAGTGGCAAAACTTTCTGTGAGGCCAAGAACAAGACTTCCGAGTACTGCCCCCGGTATTGAACCTATCCCGCCAAGAACTGCTGCGGTGAAGGCCTTGATTCCGGCAATAAAACCGATATAAAAATTAATCTGGCCGATATGTGAGGCTATGAGCAAACCGCCAATCGCTGCAAGAGCGGATCCAATGATAAAAGTTGCGGAAATTACCCGATCAACATTGATCCCCACCAGCACTGCCATGGTCTTGTCCTGGGCTGTTGCACGCATAGCTTTTCCAATTTTGGTAAATTTAATCAGAAAAGTCAGGCCAATCATGACAACAGCAGTGGTAACCAGAATGACAAGATCAGACGAACCTACAATATGGGCTACAGGTTCCATAAAAGCAAATTCTGGGATAAGAGCCGGAAATGGAAGGAAATCTGAAGTCTGGGCCAGCAGCACGTAATTCTGCAGGAAAATAGACATGCCGATGGCACTGATTAGTGGCGCCAGTCTTGGTGCTTTACGAAGAGGCCGGTAAGCGACTTTCTCTACGGTATAGCCATAAGAACTGGACCAGACAGCTGCAGCAAGACCTGCAATTATTATGATCGCAAGAGCAGGAAAACCATATATGGAAAGCACTGTAGCTACGATAAAGGCTGTAAAAGCGCCGATCATATATATTTCACCATGGGCAAAATTAATAAGCCCGATGATTCCGTATACCATGGTATAGCCAAGAGCGATCAGAGCATATATTGATCCTCTGGTCAGTCCGCCAAAAAAGAGTTCGATGAAATAATCCATGTCTATCCAATTCACATAAAAAGAAGAGCCTGGAACAGAAGTTTTCTGTCCCAGGCATGGTGCACTATCTAAAAAAAAATTTTACTTCTTTATTATTTTACTTCAACATACTTTCCGTTCTCAACCTTGTACATCGCAAAGCCAACACCAACGGCATCACCCTTGGCATCAAAGTTGATGTTTCCAACAGGAGTCTCAACTTTTTCTGTCTGTAAGGCTTTTACAACTGCGGCCATATCAGTGGATCCTGCTTTTTCTATTGCATTGAGAAGAGCAAGGGCTGCAGAGTAAGCATTCTCATAGAATGCACCGGGATCAGAATTGTAAGCTTTTTTGTGAGCAGCGATGGCAGCAACAGATACAGGATTTGTTGAGTTATCCTGAGGACCGGATGCATAAACGCCTTCTGCATTCTTTCCGGCCACCTTGATAAAAGTGTCATCCTTAACACCATCATCAGAGATAAAGGTAGTGGTCATACGTTTCTTCTTCATCATGGAAATGATTTTCGAAGCTTCCGGATGATAGCCACCAAAAATTACAGCATCAGCGCCTTTACGTTTAATTTTTTGGACAATGGCTGTGTAATCAACAGCACCAGGGGTTACTCCTTCAAAAAGAACAACTTCTGCTTTGCCAGATTTTTCAATAAAAGTCTTGGCAAATTCGGCAAGACCTTTTCCGTAGTCGCCTTTATCATGAATAACAGCAATTTTTTTAGCGCCTATTACATTAATGGCAAAGTCAACCTCGGTCTTAGCCTGGGCATCATCGGAAGCAATTGTTCTAAAAAAGTTGGGATAATCACCAGACTGAGTAAGTCCGGGATTAGTTGCAGAGGGAGACATGACAACAACACCCGCTTCTTTATAGATGGGTAATGCTGCTTTGGTGGCACCTGAACAGATATGGCCAAGTACGACATCAACACCATCTGTAACCAGTTTGGTGGCAGTGTTCGTAGCAACCTCAGGTTTACACACATCATCTTCAATGAGAAGCTCAACTTTCTTTCCGTTGATTCCACCTTTGGCATTGTATTCGGCAACAACCAGCTCGGCTGCCTTAACCGTAGGCAAACCATAAGAGGCAAGGTCGCCACTCTGGGCACCGGCTACACCAAGTTTAATGGTGTCTCCTGCAATACCGGCTGCAGGAACAGCCATAGCAAAACTCAATGCAACTGCGGTAACAAACAATTTTTTCTTTAATGCTGACTTCATTGTCGTCTCCATTGATTGGATAATTTATCTTTACCCTATTGATATCAATCAAATATGATTCACAAAAGGGCTGAAATTCGTAACGATTGTTTGTACCTTTCAAATTCTTTTCGTGTCTTTTGGAAAAGAATTTCGTAAAGGTACCTGTACCGGCGTACAAATCGTCTACCGGTTGTTAGTATCATTAAGTTAAAAAGAAGTCGAGAATAATAGCGATCAATAAAAAGTCACGCTTTTTTTCTCAGCTAAAACAGATAATCCTCTTGAATAGGTGGGCATGTGTCGATGATCGTGATGCATTGCCACCACACACTCACGAATTCAGGATCCTGCAAAACGAAATTTGCAGCATAATACTCATCACCTAAGGATATGTCACAAAAATTTTCAAACCTTTATTTTTTTGGTCGGCCCTTCAGTCCGCTCTACAGTGGAATCATGAAAGTCAGGGAGCAACTCTATCTCAAAGGGCTTAGACGAAGTCACAAACTTGGTGTTCCAGTCATATCAGTGGGTAATCTTACCATGGGCGGCACCGGCAAAACTCCTGTGGTCGGCATGCTGGCATCAGCCTTGAAGGACAAAGGATTCCGTCCGGCTATAATATCAAGGGGTTACGGAGGCGCTGCCGGTAACAAGGTCAATGTGGTCTCTGATGGCCGGAAGATTTTGCTGGATGCAAAAGCTGCCGGCGACGAGCCATGTTTTCTTGCGAAAAAGTATCCGGAAATCCCGGTACTCACCGGCATTGTAAGAGTCCTTCCATGTAGATATGCAGTGGAAAAACTTGGTTGCAATATCCTCATTCTTGATGACGGGTTCCAGCATATGGCTGTGCAACGTGATCTTGACCTTGTACTCTTCAGTGCAGCCACTCTTGCAGGCAACAGCAGAGTTTTCCCGGGTGGCGACCTGAGAGAACCTGTGTCTGCACTCAAAAGATGCCATGCCTTTATTCTCACAGGTGTGACTGATGAGCTTAAAAAAAGATGTCTTACTTTTGGAAAACTCCTGCGCCAGCGATTTCCTGAAAAACCGGTATTCTATTTTTCATACGAGCCTGCCGGGGTAACATCTTTACAAAACAATACAAGCGGCAGAATATCATCACTGCCCTCACCCCTTATCGGATTTTCCGGTATTGCCCAACCTGAACTGTTTCAAAACACCTTGCAGACACAGGGTGTTGTTCTGACAGATTTCATACCGCTTAAAGACCATCAAAGCTACACACAATCTCTTATAAAAAAAATAGCCGATCAGGCTTCAATGACGGAGGCCAAAGGACTGATTACTACTGAGAAAGATCTTATCAAACTGCAGAGTGACACCTTTGACCTTCCCTGTTTTGCACTTAAAATGGAAGTTCAGGCTGATCAGCCATTTGAGACATTCTGGGAAGAAAAGTTGTCTTTTTTCACCCGTTAGTGTCATTCTTGCCACAGAGTGACAAAATTTGCACAAAAGTACACACCACCCTAACTACCTGATTACATGTTGTTTAACCTCACACAACAATCCTTCTTCCTTTAAACAAAGTGTTGGTACAATTTTTGCAAACAAAGTAATAATAATTTGATGAAACACCCTGATTTATTATTATATAAGGAATAAACATGGCATCTTTTTCACTCGATCCCCATCAGCATACATTGAAAAAACAAGTCAGCTGTAACGGCATCGGGCTGCACTCAGGCGACGCAATAAAACTTACCATCAAACCAGCATCCGAGAATTCCGGCATTCGTTTTTATCGAACCGATCTTGACGATAAAAATGGAATTCCCGCTCTTATGGACAAAGTGGTCGACACCAGACTGGCCACCACCATTGCAGATAAAGAGATGTACGTTTCCACCACTGAACATCTCATGGCAGCGTTGAAAGGATATGGTATTGACAATGCTGATATTGAACTCAATGGTGCAGAGGTACCCATCATGGATGGCAGTGCCGGGCCATTTATGCTGCTTTTGCAGCGAGCAGGGCTGAAAAAACAAAAAGCCATGCGTAAAGTCCTGCGTATTACAAAAGAGATCGTGTTTACTTGCGGTGATTCTGAAATCAGAGTTCTTCCTTATGATGGCTGTAAAATAAGTGGAGAAATTAATTTCGCTGACACTTTTATAAAAAAACAGACCTATACCCTTGATTTCAACTCCGAACGGTTCACCAATGAAATTTCTCAGGCAAGAACTTTCGGTTATGTAGAACAGGTTGAAGAGCTTTGGGCAAACGGTCTGGCACAAGGTGGAAATCTTGACAATGTTATTGCCATTCACTGGGACAGAAACAGCATTCTGAACGAAAGCGGCTTACGTTTTGCCGACGAATTTATCCGCCACAAGGTATTGGATCTCATTGGTGATCTCGCACTATTGGGTTATCCCATCCTTGGTCATGTTGTTGCCTCGCGGTGTGGTCACACACAGCACCTTGGGTTCATGAAAGCATTAGCCAAGGCATCAGACTGCTGGGAAATTGTTGAAATGAAAAGAAATGGCAGCCATTCTGTGTTCCATCAGGTAGCTTCCTCAACGAAAACCCTGAAGAAACAAATCCTCCCTTTCTTTCTACCGCAACCCACGCAACCTGCACATCAGGTTGTCCGTGTTTCCTGCTGATTTTTTTTCATACTCCACCACACAGTAGCAGTTCTCTGGACTGCTACTGTAAATCAGCCTCCACTCCCTGCAATCAAGAGTTTTAGTCGTATTACCCTCTCTTGTCCTCTGTGCACCTGCTCTCGCTCTATCCCAATATTTCCTTGTTTACTGACGATTCTTAAAATACAATATAAGTGCATATATCAACGTATTGAGGCCTGACAATATTTTTCCTAAGGCAGGATACACTTCCCTCATTTCAAACCGTAGAGCTGAACCGTATATACCTTTTTTATAATCTCATTTTTTTATTCTGCCTTTTTTTGTTTCCCAGCAATGTCCTGGCAACAACCTATACTTCAATGACTGATCATACTCTGATGGACCAGTCTGAAATCATCATCGCTGGAATTATTAACAGTATTGAACAGGATACAACTTCATCCCATCCTCAAACCTTATTTTCTGTTCTGGTCACTGAAACTCTGAAAGGTACAACTCATCAGAATGAAATTATAGTTGCCATTCCGGGTGGACTTGCTCAAAATGGAATGTATCTAAAAATCGCTGGAGCCCCACGATTCTCTTTACATGAAGAGGTACTGCTTTTTCTTGATTCGCTGGATGATAATTTTTATACAATCACACAGTTCATCCCCGCGGAGGCGGGGAGCCAGTTTTGTGCCAACCCTCTGGATTTCCGCCTCCGCGGGAATGACAAACAAAATGGCTGAGTTTTGTACGTAATCAGATATTTTTTTGTATGCCTACACGCCACAACCACCTGGCACACCAGGTTCTCCTCTGGTGAGCATAGATGATCTGGCCGGTGAAATTACGCTGGACTGGAATTGCGTCGCAACAGCCGATTCATATAAACTGTTTCGCTCCACGTCAACAGCAACAACTGGAAATGACATATACTCAGGCAGTGCACTGCGATACACTGACACTGACGCAACAACAGGGATCACCTATTATTACCGGATCAAAGCCTGTAATGATGATGGCTGCAGCAGTTTAAGCGATTACTCGGGAGGTCTTCTAAATGGATCCGACGACAACAAAAGCTCTCTGACATCAATCCTTCAGCTTCTGCTCCTGCGCTAGCCAGCATTCTCAACCATTTTCCTTGCTGGACTGTAACCGGTGACCGAACCTACTTTAGATAAAGGGATACTCTTTCCAGCGAGACACCCCGGTTCAGAAAGCACACAAATGGATACAATTAGATAACAATTGACAACTTTCCCGGGTCTTATTAATGATATAGGCTTGGCTATATATTAAAGTGAAACTTTTTTCAAAGGAGATATCCATGGACTTATTCAACAGATCACTGACGGCTATGACTGTTGCTGCCTTGACACTCTTATGTTTCAGTTCAGTACAGGCTGGCACAAGGGTGACCTACAAATCTGCAAAATCCACCTCATCATACTATCAGATGGCCGTTCAGATAGCCGAAGCGATGAAATCCGGCACCAATGGTAATATTATTGTCACAGTTGAAGAAAGTCAGGGATCCGTACAAAATGTTAAAGAAGTGGCCAACAGAGATGCGAATTATGTATTCACCACGCCTCCAGCTCTTGTAAAACTTGCCAAAGCCGGCAAAAAAATGTTCAAGAATGCCAGTCCAAAATATCAGGATATCCGCTCATTATTTGTAATCCCATCTCTTACCATGCATTTTGTTGCCCGAAAGGATGCGGGTGTTCATCAGTTCAGTGATCTTGAAGGGAAAAAATTTCTCATTGGAAAAGGCACTTTTGGCGCCAGGGAAGCTGAAAAATACATCAATCTTTTTGGCCTGAAAGGAAAAGTCAAACTGGTCGACGTGGAGCTTTCTGCTGCTGTTCCTGCCCTGAAAAATGGTCAGATTGACGGTTTTGCAACTGCCGGTTCCTATCCTGCACCAAATGTCATTGAGGCTGCTGCCGGTTCTGAAATCTCCCTCATCAGCCTGACAGAAGACCAGGTTGCAAAGACTAAACGTACCAGGCTGGTTATTCCTAAAGGAACCTATCCGGGAGTTGACAAAGATATTACCACAACCTCTCTTCCAGTCGGTGCCTATACGACCACTGCCATGGATGAAGAAACCGCATACCAGCTGACAAAAGCTTATTGGGAACAGAAAAGCGCCATGGGTAAAACAAGCCCATGGTGGAACGCTGTAACCATGGATGGACTGAACACACTTGGTGCAGCACTGCATCCCGGAGCTGCAAAATATTACAAAGAAGCAGGTGTTGCCATTCCCGCAAGCATTCAATAATGATTCGATCTGAATCATACTCCTGTCCTGCCAAAGGGCAGGAGTAATTCCCATGAGTTTATCATCTGTTAAACAACAGGCTACAATCCTTCTTGCTGTCGTCTGTGTGTACTATCACCTGCATCTTATCTTCACCGGCCTTATACCCAATCTGATCAGCCGTCCCATCCATCTGGCTCTTGCTCTGCCATGGGTATTTGTCATCGGCTCCAAAGGTGACAGGCTAAAACAATACCTGGGAATTCTAATCTGTATTTTTGGTATCTATAGTTGCGCTTATATCGCTATTAATCGCAATGTTCTGGTTGAACAGTACGGCTACCTTGAAAATTTCCAGCAATATATTATCGCGATAGGACTCATTCTTGTTGTGCTGGAAATGGCAAGAAGAGCTGTAAAACTTGCACTGCCAACCGTTGCTGTACTTGCCCTGCTTTACGGACTTTTCGGCCAGTATCTTCCCGGAGAATTTGGCCATCCACCACTTCCGCTGGGCAGTCTCCTCGGTACATTAGTCATTGCTGAAGGAGGAATTTGGGGGCCACTCACCGGAGTATCCGTCAATGTTGTTGCCATCTTTGTAATTCTTGGTTCATTCATAGGAGCCGGAGAAGGTGGAACGTCGTTTATGGCACTGGCAACAAAACTTGCCGGCAGATACAGGGCAGGAGCTGCAAAAGTATCAGTATTATCATCCGCCTTTTTTGGTTCCATTTCCGGATCTGCTTCGGCAAATGTTGCCTCCACAGGCGCCATAACCCTGCCAACCATGAAGCGTCTTGGATATCCACCAAGTTTTGCCGCTGCTGTTGAGGCAGTGGCCTCCAGTGGCGGACAGATCATGCCGCCCTTGATGGGGGCCGGCGCCTTTGTCATGATGGAACTTCTGCGGGTTCCTTATGTTGAAATCATGTCAGCAGCCCTTCTCCCGGCCACTCTTTTCTTCCTGGCGGCGTGGGTGGGCGTTGATCTTTTTGCCAGACGTTATGGGCTTAACGCCATGGCTCCTGATGAAATTCCATCGACAAGAAGAGTTATTCGGCTTGCCCCATTTTTCCTGATCCCCTTTTCTCTGATGCTCTCTGTTCTGCTTTTCACTGCCTATACTCCACAGTTTGCAGCCGCAATTGCAATATTTTCCGCAGCCGGACTGTTGGTTGTGAACGAAAAAATGGAATTCTCCTTTCACAGATGGCTTGAACGGTTGACACAGGCCTGCCTGAACGCTGCAGCACAAATCGCGATGATTGCCTCTATCATCATCTGCGCCGGGCTTGTTATCGGTGTTTTAAATATGACAGGACTGGGTGTTAAAGTAACGTCCATTATTCTTGGACTGGCTGGTGGAAAACTCTGGATAGCACTTCTTCTTACAGCTGCTGCCTGCCTTATCCTTGGCATGGAAGTACCGACAACAGCAGCGTACATCATCTGTGTTTCAGTGGCAGGACCGGCGCTGCAAAAACTTGGATTATCTCCCCTGCAGGCTCATCTCTTTGTCTTCTGGTATGCCCTGCTTTCCACTATCACGCCTCCGGTCTGCGGAACGGTGTTCATTGCAGCAGGTATGGCTGAAACTCCGTGGGTACCGGTTGCCGGACAGGCCATGCGTCTTGGTCTAGGTTTATATTTTGTGCCTCTGGCATTTATTGCAAACCCACACCTTTTATATCCGGTAACGCATCCTGTCCTGGCTGCAATTGCTTTTCTTAAAATCGGTCTTGGTCTCTGGCTGCTCGGCAAAAGCCTGATCGCTGAGAAATCAGTCTTACGCAGATGCCTCTATTTTCTGGCAGGGTTATCCGCAATTTTTCTCTTTGGTACCTGACACTAAAGTTCAGATTCATCCGCACCGTCACTCACCAATAATTTTCACCAGCACCCGTTTCTTCCTCCGACCATCAAATTCGCCGTAGAAAATCTGCTCCCATGTCCCAAAATCCAGCTTTCCGGAAGTAACGGCAACAACCACTTCTCTTCCCATGATCTGCCGTTTCATATGAGCATCAGCATTGTCTTCATATCCATTGTGTCGATACTGCTCAACAGGCGCATGGGGAGCAAGCTTTTCCAGCCACACCTCATAATCATGATGGAGCCCGGATTCGTCATCATTTATGAAGACACTTGCTGTTATATGCATTGCATTACATAACAGCAATCCTTCTTTGATACCGCTTTCCTTCAAACACTGCTCGACCTGAGGAGT
The DNA here is from genome assembly GCA_015662865.1 of Desulfocapsa sulfexigens. Taxonomy (GTDB): domain Bacteria; phylum Desulfobacterota; class Desulfobulbia; order Desulfobulbales; family Desulfocapsaceae; genus Desulfocapsa; species Desulfocapsa sulfexigens_B. The sequence goes on along the minus strand of DQTH01000093.1, from coordinate 248 downwards.
AATATTAATAAACTCTCTACGAGTGGCTATCTCAAACCATAATTCCTTCCTGTAACTTTTCATTGCACAGTCCTGTTCAGTTTCATCAGACATTTATTTATAATTTAGATTAGCGAGAAATTTTCACCTATTTCTTTGACTAAATATTTCTAATCTGAAGTTCCATCACAAAAACAGTAAACATATCCTGTAATATCAAGAAGATATTTAAAAATGAAAATGCACACTCCTGTCTACATTTTAATATC
>DQTH01000068.1 GCA_015662865.1 Desulfocapsa sulfexigens | reverse complement strand
GGCTACGGCAGTTGCGGGAAGATGAAAAAAACAAAAATGACAATCAAAGCATAGTTGAAAAGCGGCTTTGGTCAGTTACTTTTCAACACCCTTAATAAGAATATATGAAACAATTATTGAATATATCGTTGAAAAACAGCTTTTATGTTTTATTGATCAATCTGTTAACTATCCTGTTTTACTGTCCCGCCATTGTTCAGGCAGAATCCCTGGAGCAGTTCGCTGGCGCCCACACCCGTGTTGTCTGGGTTCAGGAGCAGGGAAATGGTGCTGATACATATGGTTTTGGTGAAAATTTCAAACTGATGGGATATGACTCCCGGGATGGAAAAAAAGAGCGACCTTTGCTTAAGCAAACAGAGAATTTTTATAAACCCATCATTACTCCTGATGGTAAAAAGGTTGTGGTTTCAAGTCGAAGCAGGCACGAAATTTACCTTGTTGATTTCAAAAAAGGAAAAAGAAAGTCTCTTGGTAAAGGTGTTGCTGTTGATGTCTGGCAGGATCCTGCAAACGGTAAAGTCTGGGTGTATGCACTGGCAGGAGATGGCCCGGAAAATAAGTACTTTACCACTCATCCCCTTGTTCGTTTTCCCATTAAAAAACCAAAAAAACGTGAACAGGTCTGGAGCAAAACCCATCTTTCTTGGAGTAATTTTGATATGTCAAGGGACGGGAAATTTGCAGGTGGCCTCTTTCCGTGGCCAGATGCCGGCATTCTTCTTTTTGAGCAGAATACCTGGAAAAAATATGGCAAAGGCTGCTGGACATCCTTGAGCCCCGACAACAGTGCAATTCTCTGGGTGTTCGATGGTCTGCACAGGAATCTCAATTTCGTAAATCCCTTCACTGCGAAGTTCTGGACAACAAATATAAATTCAGCACCAGGTATTGGCGGTTTTGAAGTATACCATCCACGCTGGAGTAACCATGTCCGATTTATGACCATGACAGGACCGTACGTTGAAGGTGAGGGCGGAAATAAAATCAATGGTGGCGGGCAAAAGGTTGAGGTCTATGTGGGCAGATTCAGCCCGAATTTGAAATCCATTGAAGGCTGGTTTCAGGTAACTCACAATGATCGGGCTGATTTTTATCCTGATGTATGGATAGAAAATGGAGCGCAGAGCAATGTTTCTTCAGGAAAACCGCAACCATTACCGGTTGTCGCAAATGGAGAAGATGCTGACTGGCCTGGTGACCTGGGAAAACTTGTTTTTCTCTGGCAGGATTTAATGGCTGAGAATAAACTTGGCGACAGCAGCCTGCTCGGGTTCAGTCAGTTTACGGTAACTCCTAAAACCCGTGCTTACTTTAATAGATTCCTTGAGATGGATTTCAACCAATCCGGTTTCGTTGCAAGCATCCCAGGAGAAAAGATAGCGGCGACAATACAGAAAAAGAATGGGATTGGTATCGAATTTCTCTATACTCCTCTTGTCACAGGGGCTCATGCGGAAGGTCCTGTTTTTCGTTTACAGACTGAGAAAAACACTGACTTTCTCTCTGTCTTCCAGCAGGAAAAGAGCCTGGAAGTTACACTGTTTAAGAACAATACCGAAATTGGAAAGATTATGGTTCCGGATGTCCTTCACCCCAACCGTCCTGAGCATCTGTTTATTGATCTGCAGGATAAACAATTGAAGTTGTATGTGAACGGACGATTAATCAAAGATATTGTGCTGAATGCATCTCCATTTACGTCAATGCAAAATCTCAGTCTGCTCCTTGGCCATCCTGAAGAAAATACTTTTGGCCTCAATGGGTCGATTTCACATGTCGCCATGTATGCTACCGCTTTCAATGCTTCTGAAATAACCCGGAAAGCTCACAAGGTAACCGGAGAAATTGAAGCGCGGAAGGAAATAAAACCCATTCAGTTAAAAGGGGAACTCATAGAAACATCCACAATACCTGCCCCTGATTCTTTGGGTGCATACCGCCGGGCACTGGTGGTTAACCGCTTCCGTATTTCAGATATATTACAGGGGAATTATTCGGAAAAAGAAATCCTGGTTGCGCAATGGGCTGTCCTTGACCGTACAGTTCTCCCTGAAACAAAAGATTATAAAGTTGGCACCAGACTGGAGCTCAAAGTTGAAAAGTTTGATCAGCACCCGGAACTTGAAGGCGAACGGTTAATGATGGATATGTTCGACCCGGATCTTGAGCTTTATTATCAGGTCCGTTTCTGATCTTTTAATTTTTTATCCTGCACCTGCGGACTTTTAAGGCATGGTCTTTTCCTCCCACTTTTTTCTTTTTTACTTTCTTCCCTTAAGCCTTGGCCTCTATTATCTGATGCCGATTCGTGGCAGAAATCTGCTTCTCACTCTTCTCAGCTATCTTTTTTATGGCTGGTCAAATCCTCTTTTTACTCTGTTGATGATGTTTTCCACTCTGGTGGATTATATCTGCGGCTGGGTTATCGGCGGAACAAAACCGGCAGGGAATCTCAGAAAAAGAAAAATTGCTCTCTTTATTTCAATTATTACCAATCTCGGCCTCCTGGGGATTTTTAAGTACAGTCACTTTGCCCTGGAGAATTATAATCTGTTGTTGAGCACTGCCGGTCTTGATGGTTTGGGTATTGAAACAGGTTTCAGGTTTATTCTGCCTCTGGGCATCAGTTTTTATACCTTTCAGTCCATGAGTTATTCCATTGATGTGTATCGGGGAGAAGCCGGATATCAGAGGAATTTCATTGATTTTGCCTGTTACGTCTCTATGTTTCCCCAACTGGTTGCAGGACCGATTATTCGTTTTCAGGAAGTGGCCAACCAATTGGCGGTGCGAACACACACCATGGAAAAGTTCTCCCGTGGTGTGGCTTTTTTCTGCCTGGGAATGGCCAAAAAAGTTCTGCTTGCAAATGGCTGTGGGAAAATTGCAGATGTTTGCTTTTCAGCAGGCAGTATGCACTGGATTGATGCCTGGTACGGTGCCATAGCCTATGCATTTCAGATCTATTTTGATTTCAGCGGATATTCTGATATGGCCATTGGGCTCGGCCTGATGTTTGGCTTTGTTTTTCCCAAAAACTTCAGCTCTCCTTATAAATCCGCATCCATCACAGAGTTCTGGCGGCGCTGGCACATTTCCCTTTCAACCTGGTTGCGTGAGTATCTCTATATCCCTCTTGGTGGAAACCGTAAGGGACGCCCCCGAACGGCCATCAATCTGCTTGTGGTCATGTTTCTTGGCGGACTCTGGCATGGAGCATCCTGGAATTTTATTATATGGGGGCTGCTGCATGGGGGGCTGCTTGGTTTCGAACGAAGCCGTGAGAGGCGTTCCATCTATTTTAAACTGAGAAGACCTTTGCGCATAGGAATGACCTTTGTGCTTGTTGTGGTCGCCTGGGTTTTTTTCCGGGCAGAAACTTTACCCCACGCATTGGATTATCTCGGTTCAATGTTTGGTATAGCAGAAGTACCTCAAACGTCACAGCTCATAAGCGGGATAGTGTATCAGCCTTATTTTTTACTGGTTATGCTTATTTCGTCCATTGTTGTGTGGGCCAGCCCTCAAACCTGGGACTGGACAAGAGAACTGACAGTGAAAAAATCTTTTGTAATTGCAATGCTGATGGCACTTTCCATAACTCTGTTGACATTACAATCTTATAATCCTTTTATTTATTTTAATTTTTAGCGATGAGCAGCAAACTGAACAGAGAAGAACTGGCAGCACTGGAAGTTGGGCATACATCTGTTTCAAGGTCTTTGTCCAGGTCGATGGTGGTCTGTTTTTTTATTCTCATTTTTACAGTTCCTGTTCTGCAAACCATACTGGACAGCAAAAATCCGGAACAACAGTCCCTGTTTGATGTCTTAAAATCCCTTGTACGGATAAGCACTTCTGCCACTGGAGATTCCCTGTCATTTTTCACAAAGGTGAAACAGAATAATAACCTGCTGCTGGAGAATATGGATAGTTTTGAAAAACAGCTGGAGGAAGGAAGCTTTTTACGGGCAAAACTTCTTGTGCCCGGCCAGCGGATTTTGCTCAGCCTCGGGTATGGAAATGAAAAAGTATATCCTGGAAAGGAATCCTGGCTGTTTTACAGGCCGGATATGGATTACCTGATGGGTCCTGACTTTCTTGATCCAAACCAGCTGGTACAACGACGAGAGGGCGGCGAAGTGTGGGAAAGACCTGTACAGCCGGATCCATTAAAAACCATTGTGGATTTTAAGAACCAGCTTGCCAGGAGAAATATTCAGCTGGTTCTTATGCCCACGCCAATCAAGGCCAGTGTGCATCCTGAATTATTCAGTTCAGGAACCTACCTTCCTCCTCTACAGAACAGAGCCTGGCAGGATTTTCTTGAAAAAGTGAAACAGGCAGGAGTTCCGCTTTTTGACCCTGCACCGGTTCTTGTCAACTACCACAAACAGACTGAGACTCCTGTTTATCTGCAGACAGATACCCATTGGCGGGCTGATGCGATGGAACTGGTTGCAGAACAGCTCGCCTCCTATCTTGAAAAGAGGATTTCGTTTTCAAAATATCCGATTTTATTAAAACGCAGACAGCTAAGCATCACAAATGATGGAGATATCAAGGGGATGCTCAGGTTTCCAGTGGAGTCGCAGATCTACCGGAAAGAAACAGTACTGGTTCATCCGGTTGTAACTGATGCAAGTGAGATGTGGCAGGCAGATCCCGGTGCCGAAATTCTTCTGCTGGGGGATTCGTTTTCAAATATCTACTCCCTTTCCGGTATGGGCTGGGGAGAGGGGGCAGGACTTGGTGAGCAACTCAGCTATTACCTGCAGCAGCCAATTGATTTGCTCTTGCAAAATGATGCGGGAGCCTTTGCAACCCGGGAACTGCTGGCAAAGGAATTAAGTCGCGGAAGAGACAGGCTGGCTGGGAAAAAGGTTGTAATATGGCAGTTTGCCACCCGGGAACTTGCATCTGGAAACTGGAAAGCAATTTCCATGGAGTTGGCTGAGAAACAGGAAAGCGATTTCTACAGTCCATTACCCGGAGAGAGCAGAAATGTTACTGCAACAGTTGCCGCAGTATCACGCTCACCTGTACCCGGATCTGTTCCCTACAAAGATAATATAGTCACCCTGCATCTTGATGATATTCGCGATAATGATACTGGAGAAGAATTTGGACAGGCATTAATATATGCTTGGGGAATGAAGGAAAACACCATGATGCCCCTTGCAAAAGTAAGGATTGGTGATCAGATTAGTCTGAAACTTATGGACTGGGAAATGGTGCAGGCGCAATACTCTTCATATCGCCGCTCCACCCTTGATGATGAAATGCTGGAACTTGAACTGCCCGTATGGGGGGAAACAATACAATGAGATTTTTCTATTTATTTCAGGCTTTATTGTTAGTAATGACCTGCGCGACTCATGTGACTGCAGAAACTGCCTCACAGCAGATTGCAGCGATTGAGGCAACTGCTGATGAGAATGGAGTGGTAAAGGGAAACGATGGCTGGCTCTTTTTAAAAGAAGAACTTGAGCACCTTGGCAGTAAAGGATTTTATGGCCAGGATGTACTTGCTGTTACCAAAGCTGCAAAACCTGAATTTGGGGATCCTCTTCCTGCGATAATCGATTTCAATAGTCAGTTAAAACAACGCGGTATTGAATTGATATTTGTTCCAATTCCACCAAAAGCCCTGATTTATCCGGATAAACTGCCTGGTAATGTTGGTGCTGATGTCTCTTCGCAACTTGAGCAGCCCTATAAAGATTTTTATGCCAGACTTGCTGAACAGGGCGTACAGGTTCTGGATTTGATCCCGATTTTCCGGAAAGTCAGGAATGAAAAGCAGCTGTACTGCAAAACTGATACACATTTTTCAGGTATCGGGCTTGGCCTGGTTGCAACTGAGCTGAGTAAAATTATAAGAAAGCATGACTGGTACACCGGAATAGAAAAGAGAAAATATAGTACTCAGGTAAAGGAAGTTTCTATTCATGGTGATCTGGCCGTCATGCAGCACACTGATGCCAGGGAAAATGTGTCATTAGAGTTTGTTACAAATACTGCAAGTGGTAAGGCAGTTCAGCCAGATAAGTCAAGCCCTGTTCTGCTTCTTGGCGACAGTCATACACTTGTCTTCTCTGTTGGGGGTGATCTCCATAGTAGTGGAGCCGGTCTTCTTGATCAATTAAGTAATAAACTCGGTTTTGCAATGGATTTAATTGGTGTTCGAGGATCAGGCGCAACACCCAGCAGGATTAAACTATATCAGCGTTCCCGTAAAGATAGCTCTTTTCTTGAAAAGAAAAAAACGATCATCTGGTGCCTTAGTGCCAGGGAGCTGACAGGAAGTGGCGGTTGGCGGAAAATTCCTGTTGCAAAAAAATAACAACGCACTATTGTCGATTTTCAGAATTATTCCTGATAAGGATTAGTTCACTGCTGTTTGTTGAGAGTCTTTTTTATGATTATTTTATCCGGGAATAGCTAAAATGAATAACCGTAAGATTGTGTCACCTGTTTTTGTTCTGCTGCTGGCCGCTGTATTTGCTTTTTTACCTGTCCAGATATCTCTTTGTCAGGCCGCTACAATAGTTACAGGCTCACCTCCAGCTGATGGAAACACTGAAAAAAAGAGTGAGGTTAAGACTTCCCGGGCAACTGTTACAGATAGCGAAGAATCGTCAGAAAAAGATGCTAAGGGTGGTCTTTCCAAAGGAATGATGATAGGGGTCGGAGCTGGAGCTGCTGTTTTAATAGGGGTTGCAATAGCAGCTGGCGGTGGTGGAGGCGGAGAAGATACCGGCGTGTCTGTGCCCGGTACCACTCCAATTGATGCATCGTCTTCCAGTGCTGCTCCGCCAACTCCGGCCCAGTTGGTGGCAGCATGGCATGCAGAGGGAAACCAGCCGGGAAGTGGAAGGACCTACACTGGTACCTATCATCTCTTTGATGGTGGTTCCATTGGCTATGACCTGTATGTGAGCAGTGGCGAACATCTAGTTGGCGGAGGAAGCTGGAGAGTGAGTGATTATCAGCTACAGATACACACTGATCATGGTTCTCTCTATAGCGGAAATTTTGCGCCTGGTAACTATTCTTATATCAATATGAATGCGAACACTCAATGGAATCTGACTCTTAGCCGTTAACAGCAGGACAATATGTCAAAACTGGCTGAAGAGTGATGAAATCTTGTATTGATTGATCGCATCATAAATACATAGTAGAAATAAAAAGCAAGGACAGCGGGAAACGCTGCTCCTTGCTTTTTTGTTTTTTTATACGAAGACTATTGCCGGTGAACAGTGGTTGTTGGGCCGGATTCATGCATTTTTATTTTTGTAGTGGCTGGAGAACTCGTGCCAGCCATAGCAGTTATGCCTGCTCTGTAGCACAACTCTGGCCCTCTCCATTTCAATGAAAAGAATTAGTTATATCCTGCGATTACTGATTACGGCCGTACTATTGTACTATGTACTGCAGAAGGTCGGCCTTTTTGACACTGAAAAGCGTGCTGATCTTTTTGTTTTGCTGCAGTCAGTCAGTATTCCCATTCTTTTTCTTTCTTTTTTTGTTTCCCTGCTTCTCAATCTGTCAAGCGCCTACAAGTGGTATCTTCTTCTTCGATCAAGAGGTGTTACAGTCAGTTTTTTTAAAACCTGGGCTCTATATATGATCGGCATTTTTTTCAGTTTGTTTTTGCCGACCAGTATGGGAGGAGATTTGATCAGAATTCATGAGCTGGGGAAAATGACCGGGAAAAGAGCAGAGGCGGCAGCATCCGTTTTCGTAGAACGTTTCTCCGGTATGGTAATACTTTTTCTGCTCACCATTGTTGCCCTGTTCATGCAGCGGGAACTTCTGTCAGTTGCGTGGATGACAATCAGTCTGCTTTTTGCGGTGACTGCGAGTCTTGCCTTGATCTGGGTTATTGTTGATGAAAGGCCTTATCGCTTTATCACAAAGCTTCTAAGTAACCGTGTAGGGTTTATTGACAAGATATTAGCTAAGGTGGACAAAATACACTGTGCTGTCCTTGAATACAGAGATGATCGTGCAGCGCTTATCATTGCAATTCTTAATACATTTGTTTTTTATTTTCTGGCTGTCTTAAATGTGTATGTCACCGCTCTGGCATTCAATGCTGAGGTTCAGTTCAGTGAGCTCCTGGTGGCTGTTCCACTTATCATGTTCATCATGAATCTGCCAATTTCCATTGGTGGTATTGGTCTCATGGAGTTTGCATTCATTTTTGTTTTTGAGATCTCCGGGTACTCCAGCGCACTGGCTCTCTCCACTGCCTTGCTCATGCGCCTGAAGTCATTTTTCGATGCTGGCATGGGTGGCATTTTGTATCCTCTTCTTTCAGGAGATACTGCACTGGTCTCAGAGAAATATACAAATGAGGAGAATGAACTGAAATGAGATGTTTTCATGGTATTTTGTGCGATACACAAATTATCCTGACGCCCATTTTTCTCTTTTGTCTCCTGTTGAAAACATCACTGGTCCTTGCAACGCCATCATCTGCCAATGAGGGGGTTGAACTTGTTCTTGATCTGAATCAGATCATTGACCGGGCAAGATCTTCAAACCGGCATCTCCTTCAAAGTGGACTACTTGTACAAAAAAATCGCTATTCCCTGCAAAGTACTGAATCTGAATTTGACTGGCAGGTTCGTCCTGTTGCCAATCTCGGCTATTCTAAAAGTGACAGTTTTTCTGAACAGGCCACCGGCATATCCGGAAGAATATCTAAAAAGAGCAGCTTTGGTGTAGAGACAGCTTTCTCACCATCCGTTGCCTATGTGGACAACGATGGTATTTCATCTGGAGTCGGGGTGTCTCTAACAATTCCACTTTTTCGTGGCTTTGGAAAAGAATATAACTACGATTCCATTTATACCGCTGATTTTGCACTGGAATCAAGCATCAGAAATGTGTATCTCGCGGAGGTAGAAAAGATTATCGAAACCGTCAGTCTGGCCTATGAGGTTGTCAGGCAGCAGACATTGATTGATCTTTATGGTGAACAGGATAGGCGGCTGAATAAGCATGTTGTCACCATACAACTCATGGAGACCACCGGCCTGGGCAGTCAGATTGACACATACAGAGCACAGATTCGTCAGAAAGATGTGCAGAATCAATTGGCCAATGCAAGACAACAATATCAGGCGGCACTGGATCGTTTAAAAGTGCTTCTGGCTTTGCCTGTTGAGACGCAACTGAAAATTAAAATTCCTCTCTCTTATGAGCTGACAAAAATCAAAAATAAGGAAGCGGAGGAGATTGCCCTTTTAAACAGGCTTGAAATTGATCAGGCCAAGGCAGACCTGGCAGAGGCCAGGCGAAAAGCAAAAGTAACCAAAATACGAATTCTACCTGATTTGAATTTTGTGGCGACTTACAGAAAAAATTCTTTTCTTGAAAACATTGATGCCTCAGAGTCCAACTTCGGGGATTACTGGAGCGTCGGTTTTACAAGTAATACTGATGTTGCAAGAAGTTCTGAAAAAGCGTCTTACCAGCAGAGTCTGCTCGATGTACGTCAAAAGAAGCTGCAGCAGGAAAGCCAGACCGATACCATCCGGGCAGAAGTCAGAAACAAGCTGGACGCGCTGAAAAAAGAGGTCCAAACCATTCGATTACGTGAGGAACAGATCGTTCAGGCCAGGGGGAAAAGCAGGCTGGCTGAGATTAAATTTTCCCATGGAATGGGTGGCAATTTTGATTTTATTGAGGCAGACACTGAGCTGCAGCGGGCCAAAGCCAATTTGTTAAGTGGTAAAATTAATTATATTGTAGGTCAATACAGACTGCGGGCAGCTTTGGGAACATTGATTTCACGAAAGAATAATGAATGAGACGCTAAAAAAACTGATTTTATCTCTTAGTCTTGTGGTGGCAGTTTTGTTTGTACTGTTCTATCCACGCCAGAATGCCATATCTGGAGGAGATGGCGACTTGCTGAGTGCTGTCGTGCAAAGGGGAGAGCTCGAAATCTCCATTCATACCATCGGCGTTATTGACGCGGCAAAGTCCCATATGATGTCCTCTGATATTCGTGGCAATAAGGGGAAAATTATTTCTCTTGTCCGCGACGGCAGCTGGGTTGAGAAGGGTGAAATTCTGGTGCGCCTTGATCCATCCCCATTTGAAGAGGAGGTGCATCGTCTGCAGGGAAAGGTGGAAAGCCTCGAAGCTGCGGTTCAAGCCTCTGAACAGCTTGTCTCCTGGGAAAAAAATCAGGTTAGCCAGAACATTGCAGCAAGGGAATATGATCTGAAGGTTGCCCGGCTGGACCTTGAGAGACTTGTTAAGGGAGATGGACCTCTGCAGCTTGCCCAGTATGAGGAGGAGATGGGCAAGGCAAAGGCTGAGCATGAACGTTATGCTTCCTTTTATAAAGAGCTTAAAAAGCTGGATACGGAAGGATTTAACAACCCTGCTGAACTTGAACGGGCCAAAGAAAATGCCACAACCTACCGTGAAAAATTTGCGGCAGCCAAAAGGCGGTTTGACAGCTATAGAGATTATGTGCTGCCCTCCATGGAGGAATCGGCAAAAGCAAAGGTTGAAAACAGTTTGCTTGTTTTGGGGCAGGAAAAGCAGGCCGCTGTTTACAAAACTGCAAATGCTGTTGCTGATCTGAACCAGGCAAAAGCACAGCTGAACACGGTAAAAGGCTCTCTTGATCTTGCCAGGGCAGAACTTGCCAATACTGTACTCCGTGCGCCGTTTGCAGGTATTGCCATTCTTTATGAAGCATTCAGGGATGGCCAGAAACGTAAACCCAGAGAAGGGGACACGGTTCTCATGCATCAGCCCATTCTTTATCTTCCTGATATTACAAAACTCATTGTGAGAACCAAAGTACGTGAGGTGGATTTGCACAAGGTTGAAGTGGGGCAGCAGGCATCTGTTCTCATTGATGCCTATCCAAATCTCAGGTTTCCGGCTGAAGTTCAGTTTGTGGGAGCACTGGCTTCCGGGAATGTGTCCGGCAACAGCGGGGGAAAATACTTTCAGGTAATGCTTGGCATCACAGGTCAGGACATGCGCCTCAGACCCGGCATGACTGCCCGGGTATTAATTCAGGCCGAGACTGGGAAAGATGTATTGCTCCTTCCCGTACAGGCAGTTTTTCAGGATAATAATGGACGTCCTTATTGCTATCTACTGACAAAGTCAGGCACTGAGCCGAAAAAAACATTTCTGAAACTTGGCCGGGAAAATGAGATGCAGGTTGAAGTGCTCTCCGGATTGGAACAGGGTGACCGGGTAAGCCTGGTTGCACCTCACTCCTCACAATAACCAATTACTTCCTGGATATGTTTGCTCAACCAATAGCAAGGCTCCGTGGTGTCGTAAAGAATTACCACCTTGAAGGTGGAAACATTCACGTTTTACGCGATGTGGATTTCTCTGTTTGTCCTGGTGAATTTGTCGCTATAACCGGTGCATCCGGATCCGGGAAATCAACTCTGCTTCATATCTGCGGATGTCTTGACCGGCCAAGTGAGGGAACGTATGAGCTTGCCGGTGAGAATGTTGGATTATTGTCAGACGACCAGCTGGCGGATTTGCGGCAAAACTATATTGGTTTTGTTTTTCAGGATTTTAATCTGCTGCCCTATGCAAGTGTATATGAAAATGTCGCTTTACCCTTTCTCTATTCAACACTTGAGCCAGGCGAGTGGAAACCGCTTGTCCTGCAGGCAATTGATGATGTTGGTTTAACACAACGTCTTCGACATCGGCCTTCTGCTCTGTCTGGTGGCGAAAGGCAACGTGTTGCCATTGCCAGGGCCATTGTCTGCAAACCAAAACTCATCCTTGCTGATGAGCCCACAGGGAACCTGGATTCGGTGACAAGCCGTGAGATACTCACACTTTTCCTGCGCCTCCATGACAATGGTGCCACGATTCTTCTTGTGACCCATGATCAGGATGTTGCAGGTATTGCATCCCGTCTCATGACCATGAAAGATGGTCGACTCAGTGAGAAAGCATGAGCCGCCTTTTTTCAATAAGCTATCTGCGTGGACTGTATGGAATCGCATCCGGTTCATTATTGCGCCATCGCCTTCGTTCGTTCTTAAGTATTCTTGGTATAATTTGCGGTGTGGCAGCAGTTTTTTCAACCCTTTCCATTGGTGAAGGTGCTAAACGGGAAGTGCTGGCAGGTATTCGTCAACTTGGGCTGGATAACATAATCGTACGCCGTATCCGGATTGATGAGTCACAAAGACTTGCTGCCGGAGAAAGTAATGGAAGCGGGCTTGCGCTGAAGGATGTCTTGCTGCTGCGCAGTGCTTCTCCTGCCATAATTGATGTTGCGTATTTAAAAGAACTCCAGGTGGATCTTTCGGGGCTGAGCAAAGAACTCACCCCTCAGGTTGTGGCCTGCTCTCCATCATACTTGTCCATACAGGGCCTCACGGTTATGCGTGGCCGTATGATGGTTGATACTGATGAAAAGAAGAAAAAGACAATTTGTCTGCTTGGTGAGAATGTGGCCATGGAATTGGGCTCCGGTGGAAATGTCGGGGAACATATCCGCATTGGTGGACAGGTGTTTCTCATTGCAGGTATTGTGAGAAATGTCAATGCGATAGCTAATGATAGGCAGAGTGGCAGTGTTGCCCTTGCCCGTGAGGTGAGTCAGATGATCTTTCTTCCCTTTGGCACCCATTATTATCTGGATATGAACATCAACGGGACTTTCGAAAATGGGGAATTGGATGAGGTGATTTTGAAAATGAGTTCTGAAGAGAATGCTGAAAAAATTGTGCCTCTTCTGCAAAGGACTTTGGGGCTCTCTCACCATACTGTCCGTGATTACCAGTTAATTGTACCCTGGCAGCTTATGCGTCAGGCAAAAAATACCCAGAGAATTTTTAATCTGGTACTTGCTGCCATTGGTGGTATCTCCCTTGTTGTGGGAGGAATTGGGATTATGAATGTTCTTCTGGCTGTTATTTCAGAAAGAACACGGGAAATTGGAATCCGTCGTGCTGTCGGGGCAACCCGTAAGGATATCATCGCCCAGTTCCTGGCAGAGGCGTTGCTGCTCACCACCACTGGCGGGTTAGTGGGCATTCTGGCCGGCTTTGGTTGTTCCCTGATTATTGCCCGTTTTGCCGGCTGGAGTGTTGCTGTGAGTCCTTTGACCATAGTTATCCCTTTTCTGACCTCGGTCGTGGTTGGTGTTTGTTCAGGGGTGTATCCTGCTATTAAGGCTGGACGAATGGATCCGGTCCAGGCCCTGCGTTCAGCGTAAAAGATGGCTTTTCCCGGTTTTGTTTTTTGGGGAATAGGTATATAGTGTCATCTTTAATTAAAGTGGGTTGTAAGTCTTGTCTGAGTTAACTGTTTAAAGAACGAACAAGGAGAATGAAATTGGATCTTTCATTGGTAATTCCAATATATAACGAAGAGGAGAATATTCCTCTTCTCCATGCAGAGATAAAAGAAGTTCTGGATTCCACCAGTTATCAGTATGAGATGATATTTATTGATGACGGGTCCAGTGACACTTCTGTGAGTGTTCTTGAAAAACTGAGCCAGAATGATGAGAAAGTTTTAGTTGTGGCCCTCAGACGAAATTTCGGGCAAACCGCAGCCATGTCTGCCGGTTTTGATCATGCCAGTGGCGATATTATCATCACCATGGATGGTGATCTGCAGAATGATCCCCATGATATCCCGGATATGGTTGCCAAACTGAACAACGGATATGATGTGGTAACAGGATGGCGACATGATCGCAAAGATCCCTTTCTGTCCCGTAAACTTCCCTCCATGCTTGCCAACAGGCTGATATCATGGATTACCGGAGTCGGCCTTCACGATTATGGTTGTACACTTAAGGCTTTTAGACGTGAAGTCACAGAAAACATACATCTGTATGGTGAAATGCATCGCTTCATACCTGCAATTGCCAGTGGAATGGGCATTTCCTTTACCGAGGTCAAGGTAAATCACAGGGCCCGTCGCTTTGGAACATCAAAGTATGGGATCTCCCGCACCATTCGTGTTGTTCTTGATTTGTTGACAGTTAAATTCTTACTCAGTTATGCAACAAGACCACTACATGTCTTTGGCACTGTTGGCGTTCTGTCTGCAGGCATGGGCTTTGTTATAGCCTTTATTATGACTCTCCAACGTTTTTTTGCAGGTGTTGGGCTGGCAGACAGACCACTTCTGCTCCTTGCTGTGTTACTGATTTTTATGGGGGTTCAGTTTGTTACCATGGGGCTTCTTGCTGAACTTGTTGTTCGGACCTACCATGAATCCCAACAGAAACCGATCTATTATGTACGACGGATTATCAGTCAGAAAACTGATAACAGTGAATAAGTCAGGGGTTGAAGATACCGCAAGATTATTATGCAGATAGACATTGTAATTCCAAATTTTAATGGAAAGGTTTTTCTGCAGAGCTGCCTTGAATCCCTTGAAAAGCAGAGTGTTGATGATTTTACCGTTTTTGTCGTAGACAACGGCTCAGGTGACGGCTCAGTTGATTTTTTGCGGGAAAACTACCCCGAAACAAAAATCATTGCCTGGGCTGAAAATAAAGGGTTCAGCGCTGCGGTTAATGCAGGGATACATGATGGTTCTGCTCCCCTTGTATTTTTGTTGAACAATGATACGGAACTCGATGAAAACTGCCTTGAAGAACTTCTGACTGCTGCCCGGATAAAACCGGAGTATGATTTTTTTGCAGCCAAGATGCTGAATTACCATGATCACACCCGACTTGATGGGGCGGGGGATGCATTTATGCGGGGCGGCGTTGGTTATAAAATAGGAACCATGGAGGCAGACTCCAGTTATTACAGCACTGCCAGACAGGTATTTGGGGCATGTGCCGGAGCAGCCCTGTATCGACGGGAACTTTTTGAGGAAATCGGCTGTTTCGATGAAGATTTTTTTGCCTACCTTGAAGATGTGGACTTTAATTTTCGGGCAAACAGTCGTGGAAAAAAATGCTGGTATGTTCCAAAAGCCAGAGTTTATCACATTGGCAGCGCCACAACCGGCTCAAAGATTAATGAATTCACGGTAAGTCTTTCCACCAGAAACAATCTCTGTCTGCTGGTGAAGAATTATCCGGTGTTTCTGTTTTTCCGGTTTTTACCTGCTATCTGTGTTTACCAGTTTTTCTGGTTTTGTTTTGTGGTTAAAAAAGTTCAGGTTTTTGCCTATTGTAAAGGACTTGTGAATTTTTTGAAGGTGTTGCCGCTGTCGCTTGCTAAACGAAAAGGGAATCTTTTACAATCCAGCCTTAACGAAAACGCACTAGCAGCTGTGATGCGCAGTGCCGAAAAAGAAGCCATCCAGTCAATCATGCGAAGGCGGCAGGAAAAAGGAAAGGGGAATCTATTCTTTTCCTGTTATCAGCGTTTATTTCTCTGAATCAGTCGGATCTATGTTGCCAAAAGTGGCCGCCATTATTGTCTCTCATAATTCTGAGGCCACTCTTGAACGCTGTTTGCAGGGGGTACTGGCCCAGGATTATAGTCTTGAATCAATAATCCTTGTGGACAGTGGTTCCCGTGACAGATCATTTCTGGAAGAACTTAAAGAAAAATATCCCATTCAATTGGTTCTGGCTGTCAATATTGGATTCTCCAGGGCAAATAATCTTGGATATGGAAAGCTTTCATCTGAAATGGATTTTGTTGTTTTTGTGAATCCTGATCTTTTTTTACCTTCTGATTTTATTTCAAAAGCCATCGGGTTGTGTGACGATTATACTGAAATCGGTATACTGTCCGGTAAGTTGTTCGGCTATGATCTTGAGCATGATAAACCGAGTGGCAGGCTTGATTCCACAGGAATTAATCGTAAATGGTACGGTCGCTGGTATGATCGCGGCCAGGGAGAACCGGATAATTCTGAAGACAGAAAATTCGACAGACCTGAATTCATGCCTGCTCTGTGCGGCGCCCTGTTATTCTGCAGAAACAAGGCATTATCTCCCTTTGCTAAAGCAGTATTTGATCCGGACTTTTTTCTCTACAAAGAGGATATTGAGCTTTGTCTTCGTCTGCGGAAATCAGGGTGGAAGCTTCTCTATCATCCTGAGTTAAGTGCATTTCACTGCAGAGGTTGGAAGGATGAGAGGGCTGCAATGTCTCATCGGCTGCGAAAAATTGCAGCTAAAAGTGAAGTGTTGCTCTATAAGAAACACCCGTCTCCTTATATGCTGTGGGCATTATTGAAATATTTTCTGGTATTAGTGGTTCGTCTTTAAACTCTTTGTATGTGATTTTTGTGATAAATCCTGTGGTTTCTATCATAATTCCCACCCTGAATGGTGGTAAGGTTTTCCGAAAACTTCTTGAACAACTTTCTATTCAGAGTGTAAGGGCGGATGAACTACTGGTTGTGGATTCGGGCTCAAATGACGAAACCGTTAATGTTGCCGCAGAATTTGGAGCCACAATAATTGAGATACCCAAACAAGAGTTTGATCACGGTGCCACAAGAAGCATGGCTGCGAGGAGGGCAAAGGGGAACATCCTGCTGTTTTTTACCCAGGATGCAGTGCCTGCAACTGCAGATGTTATTGAGAAACTGATTGAACCTCTTATTCATGATGCTACCATCGCGCTCAGTTACGGACGGCAGTTGCCCAATAATGATGCCTCTCTTTCTGCCACAGCACTTCGAATCTTTAATTATCCTCCCCAGTCAGTGGTTCGGGAATTTTCAGATAGAGAAAAACTTGGATTGAAAACCGCTTTTGTTTCCAACTCCTGCGCTGCTTACGAGAGATCCTGTCTTGAAGAGGTTAGCTTTTTCCCTGAAAGTCTGATTTTTGGAGAAGATACCTGTACAGCCGGAAGACTTCTTGAACGAGGTTATAAAATTGCATATGTTGCAGAAGCTGCTGTTTTTCATTCCCATAACTATACATTGATTCAGGAGTTCCGTCGTTCCTTTGATATCGGCGTTCTGCATCGCTCTGAGCAATGGCTATGTGAAACTTTTGGCCGTGCTGAAGGAGAAGGATTGAAATATATCAAATATGAGCTTTCCATGCTTCTCACTCCCAAAATGCTGTATCAGCTTCCTCTCTTTTTCTGTCGTAATCTGACAAAATTTCTTGGCTATAAATTCGGGACCAAGTATGGTAATCTGCCGCAATGGATTCTTCCAAAACTCAGCATGAACAGCAGCTGGTGGCATAGAAACGTAACACGTTAATTTGTAAGGGTTTTACGAGTTGTAGAAATTACCTATGAATATGCTATCTACAAACCTCCGGGAACAAAGTTCCATAATGGCAAGGTTGCTGCATCTTATTGACTGCTTTGTAGTGGTCGGTTTTTTGTGGCTGCTGCTACTCTGGTACAGAGTGCCATGGACTCCTTATTACACACGTTTTGCCATTATCACCTTTGGTCTCTGTCTGGTGACTTTTCAGTCATTTCAATTGTATCGTTCCTGGCGTGGCTGGAAATTTTTTCAGGAATTTATCGTTATTCTAAGAGCCTGGGCAACTGTCGTGGGGCTTCTTCTTTTTTACTTTTTTGTTTTTAAAATTTCACATGCCTATTCCAGGGTTATTTTCCTGATCTGGTCTCTTGCCACGCCTGTGCTTCTCTTTTCCATGCATGTGACCGCCAGAAAAATACTGCATCGTTTTCGTACTAAAGGGAAAAATGTGCGGCATGCTGTGGTAGCTGGCGCTGGTGATCTTGGTGTATCCCTTGCAAGAGAACTTGAAACAATTCCCTGGGCGGGTATTGATGTCATAGGTTTTTTTGATGACAAGGTGAATGAGAGCAAAGAGCTCAAGGAAATGGGTAAAACAATTCTGGGCGATATTAATACTCTCCCCGGCTATCTTGAAAGTAATGACATTGATTATGTGTACATCGCTCTTCCAATGCGTGCTGAAAAAAAGATTTTTAAAATTTTAAGGGAATGCCGGTCGCTGGGTGCAAGAATTTATCTTGTACCCGATCTTTATGTCTATGGTTTGCATCATGCAGAAATGCAATCCCTTGGTAACCTGCTTGTCCTGAATTTCAATCCCAACACAGAATGGAAACGCAGTTTTGACGTGATTTTCTCAAGCCTGGTTCTGGTCTGTCTTTCACCCCTGTTTTTTATTATCGCCTGGTTTGTCAAGTTTCAGGATGGAGGACCGATTTTTTACAGGCATCCTCGAATCACCTCGGCCGGTAAGGAATTTGCCTGTCTGAAATTTCGCTCCATGGTGGTTGGTGCCGATGAACAGCTCGAGCAGCTGCTGGCTGAAAATCCAAAATTACGCGAGGAATGGGAGAGCAGCTTCAAACTGCAAGACGATCCGCGTGTAACAAAACTGGGTAAATTTTTACGAAAGACAAGCCTTGATGAATTACCTCAGTTTATCAATGTTTTCAAAGGTGAAATGAGTGTTGTCGGAGCAAGGCCCATTGTTGGAAAGGAACTTACAGATTTTTACAAAGAGAGTGCAGGGCGGTATTGCTCTATGAAACCGGGAATCACCGGAGCATGGCAGGTAGAAAGACGATCGGATGGCAGCAGTTACGACGAGCGGGTGAGCATGGATGACTGGTATATTCTGAATTACTCCCTGTGGACAGATATAAAAATTATTTTTAAGACCATCAAACGCGTATTTGATGGTCGTGGTGCTGTTTAATTCGTCTTATTTTATAAGTGCCTGCATGAGTACATAAGGTGCCTCGTCCGCAGCCCTCTCCAGGGTATGGATTGGGATTTCCTGTCTTTCTGCTTTTCTGATTGCCTGGGAGTTCGGGAAGAATGCTACTGGCCGGACGCCCAGACCTTTTTCCAGGAATAGCTTATCATCATCGTCATCGATTAAATTACCCACAAAGCTGATCTGCGGGATTCTCACATCTTCTGCCAGTTTCTTCACCTTCAAGGCAGTCCGGATGGAGGATTTTGACGGGATAACAACAATCAACAGATGATCGATTCCGGCAATTGTTCCACGCCCTAGATGCTCGACGCCCGCCTCCATGTCCAGCAATACAACCTGATCCTTTGTAAGCAGGAGTTTTGTCAACATCCGGCGCAGCACGTTATTTTCCGGGCAGGCACAACCCTGGTCACCGTTTTGAATGGCGCCCAGCACCATCAGCTTCATTCCATTGTGACTGAGCATGAATTTTTCCAGCAGGTCATTTACTTCCGGGTTCATGTTATACATGGGGGAGCCTTCAGTCTTCCCTGACCGCTCGACCAGCAGCTTTGTCATTTCAGCGATGGGCCGGATTTCTTCAGGATGTTCTACCCCGAGAGTCTCAGCCATATGAGGGCTTGGATCAGCATCAATGACCATAACATCCTTACCACTTTTTTTGAATTCCTCTGCTAAAAGTGCCATGATGGTGGTCTTGCCGACACCGCCTTTTCCGCTGATTGCAATTTTCATTTTTACTTTTTCCTCTTCTGCGATCCTCTTTTTCTTGCAAGCTGACCTATAATGGTTATATCTTAACAGGAAATGTAGCTTATTTGTACTATTTGGTAAACCAAGAACAGGAGTTTTAATATGGATCATGTGAGTAATCAGATAACCCTCAGCCAGGCGAGACAGGAAGCTTCAACCATCTTTCTGGCAAAGGTTTTTAACTGGATGTCAATAGGCCTTGGCATCACCGGTGTTGTTGCCTGGCTCACGGCTTCCACCGGCCTGGCTGCTCAGCTGGTGGCGAGCCCTTTATTTATGGTTCTTCTTTTTGCAGAACTTGGACTGGTTTTTTACCTTTCCGCAAGAATCAACAAGATTCAGGCAGGGACAGCGACAGGGCTTTTTGTTGGATATGCTGTTTTAAACGGCTTAACTTTGTCCATGATTTTTCTTGCCTATACTCAATCCTCCATTGCGGCCACGTTTTTTATTACGGCTGGAATGTTTGGTTCCATGGCTGTTTATGGATTTGTAACCAAGCGGGATCTCTCAGGAATCGGGTCATTTCTTTTCATGGGCCTCATTGGAATCATCATTGCCTCAGTGGTAAATATATTCCTGAAAAGTTCTTCTCTGTACTGGACTATTTCACTCATTGGAGTTTTTGTATTTGTCGGTCTTACAGCGTATGATGTGCAAAAGATCAAGACTTTGGGTGAACAGGGCATCATGGAGCAGGGTGCTGATGCAGTTAAGAAAGGTGCAATAATGGGGGCACTGACCCTGTATCTCGATTTTATAAATCTTTTTCTCATGCTTCTTCGCTTTTTTGGTGGCAGCAGAGACTAACCCGCTTCAACCGTATTTGGTTCTGTAATTTTGTCATATAAAGCATGGTCTGCACTTTGTGGACCATGCTTTTCTCTTTTTAAGAGAAGGCCAGCCAGCAATGCAAAAAAAAAATAATATTTTTTCTGGTAAGAAAATTGTCGTGGGAGTAACCGGCTCCATAGCCGCTTTTAAGGTTGCTGGATGGGTGAGTTCCCTTGCCAAAGACGGAGCTGATGTTTCTGTTGTTATGACTCAGGCAGCCTGTCGTTTTGTAGCGCCTTTAACATATGCTGCACTATCAGGGAATCCTGTGTTGACTGATATGTTTGCAGCAGAGGAAGCCCATGCAATTTCCCATATACAGCTTGGCCAGGAAGCAGATCTTGTTCTGATTGCTCCAGCCACTGCCAACACCATAGCAAAACTTGCCCATGGTCTGGCTGATGATTTACTGGCAACTTCTGTTCTTGCTGCTGATTGCCCGGTACTTGTGGCTCCTGCCATGAACAGCAAAATGCTGCTAAATCCTGCCACCCAGCGTAATATTAAGATCTTAAGAGAGTTGGGGCATGGAATTGTTGAGCCGGAATCAGGAACAATGGCATGTAAGACAGATGGTCCCGGGCGTTTGCCGGAATGGGAAAATGTTCGGGAACAGCTGCTCCGCTCACTCTCAGAGCAGGATCTTGCAGGTGAGAAATTTCTAGTCACCGCGGGTCCCACCCGGGAAGCGCTGGATCCTGCAAGATTTTTAAGTAATCGATCGTCAGGAAAAATGGGCTATGCACTGGCAAGAACTGCCTGGAGACGTGGGGCGGATGTGTTGCTGATCAGTGGCCCTACTACTCTGAAGACTCCTTTTGGAGTGAAACGAGTTGATGTTACTACAGCGGATGAGATGTACAATGGTGTGGTGGAGGCGTGTACGGATGCATCTGTTATCATTAAATCTGCAGCAGTGAGTGATTTTTGTCCTGAAACAGTTGAATCTGAAAAGGTAAAAAAGGATGATGCTCGGTTGGTTGTAAATTTAAAACAAACTCCTGATATCTTACAGCAACTGGGAAAGATGAAAGAAAAACATGGGTACCTTCTCATGGGCTTTGCAGCTGAAAGTCGTGACCACCGGAGTGCCGGAGAAAAAAAACTCGCAAACAAGAACCTGGATCTGATTGCAATCAATGATATTTCAGGGGAAAATACAGGTTTTGCAACAGACACGAATCAGGTGACTTTACTTGACGCTAAAGGCTTTACAGATCTTCCATTAACTAGTAAAGAAGATACCGCAGACTATATTCTTGATAGAATCTCCAAGATGCTTCGTGAGAAAGCCTGTTAGAAACCCTTCCCGATATTTGAAAAGATAAAACAAACAAAGAAAGTAGCTATTCACGAAACTCAACTGGCAACATCCTTGACTCCCGCACCTGCCGGAGTGACATGGTATCAGCTATATGACAGTTCCCCGAAGGCTGGAATTCAGTTACCACAGGGGCTGTCAGTAAAATTAACATTTTTTGCTGAGTTTCATATAGAGCAACAAAAAAGTACAATGACTCCCAGAGAACGCTCCATCCTGTCAGTAACCTGTTTTGGCCATTTCATGAGTCATTTCAATATGCTGGTTTTTCCAGCGGTTCTTTTACCACTCACCGCCAGGATGGAAATGGAGATGGGGCAGACCTTAAGCCTTTCTTTCTGGATGTACCTGCTCTTTGGTGTAACGGCACTACCCTGGGGAATGCTGGCAGATCGCTTTGGGTCACGGCCTCTGCTTCTTTTATTTCATCTTGGTGCCGGTGTTTGCGGTTTTCTGGCGGCCTTGAATGTTTCCAATCCATTTGTGTTCAGTCTCTGCCTCGCAGGCATAGGCCTCTTTTCCGGGATTTATCATCCTGTGGGACTTGGCTGGATAGCAAAAGAGTTTGAAAATACCAGTCAGGGTATGGCCTACAATGGTATGTTTGGAAATCTGGGCCTGGCTACAGCCCCTATCCTCGCCGGTTCAGTGAATTACTTTTGGGGAATTGAGGCTGTTTACATGGTACTGGGAGCAGTGAACGTAAGTGGCCTGCTTCTTCTCTATCTTGTCCGTAATGGACATCCAACCAGACACGAGACTACCAGGAAGGTGCAGGCTAAAGGAAACCTTACGCCATTTCTGGTTCTTCTCGTGGCAATGATGCTTGGTGGTGTGGTGTATCGGGCGACCACCATAACACTGCCGGCCTATTTTGAGTTGCAGAACAGAGATTTATATCAGACTTTTCTTTCTGTTTCCGGTCAACTCGGATCACCGAACCTTTTTGCCACCCTGATTACATCCTTTATCTATCTAGTTGGCATGGCCGGCCAGTATTATGGCGGGCGGGTTGGTCAGTCAGTTGAACTTGGTAAGGGGTATCTGATCTTTCATCTGATTACCATTCCAGCAGTTCTGGTCATGGCAGTGACCAGCAATACAGTTCTGGTCATTTTTGCAATGATTCACTCTTTTTTCCTGCTTGGTATGCAACCATTGGAGAATACGCTGGTGGCACGGCTCAGTCCGCCCAAGTTGCACAGTTCGGCTTATGGATTGAAGTTTATTCTCACATTTGGCGTTGGCGCGCTCAGTGTAAGTATGGTGAGTGGTATAAAGACGAGTTTCGGGTTAAATGGTGTGTATGTGGCACTGGCCATGGTTTCCACGATTCTTGTATTTGTGATAATGGTGCTTAATCATTATCGAAGTAAGCAGAATTGATTATTGAGACCGTAATTATAAAATCTGCTGATCATCAAAAATCGACAGTCGCTCAAGCAGCTCCTGCATCTCTTCCTCCGGGTACTCTTCTTTTTTCAGCATTTTTTCATATCGTTTGTATAGATTTTTCGCCTGCATTGGTTCTTTGTTAAGAAGGTACAGGTTATAGAGAAGACTGGTCAGCTGCTCATCTGCCTGGTTTTCTTTCCAGATTCTGGAGGCAATAAGAATACTTTTTTCAAGTTGCCCGTTTTGGGCAATTTTCGGGCACAATGACAAGCCAAGTTTTGTCAGCTGACTTTGAAGTTCCCAGCCATAGTCAGATGAGTGTTCTCCGGGAAGCAGATCAGCAACAAAAGGGCCGGTCCAGAGATCAAGAGCGTAATTCAGAGAGTTTTCTGCCTGCCACCACTTCTGATCCTTAACCAGTGTCAAACCCTGTTGCACTGAATCACTGAATTGTCTCGCGTCAATTTTGCAGTTTTGCAGCGATAATATCCCTTTTTCAAGGGCAAGATAATTCTTTACCGGATGATTTTGTAAGATGCTGGAAAGTATCTTGCGTAATCTTGAGAGAAGGGCGTCAAAGCGATTTCGCCCTTTGTCAGGGGGGGAATCAGGCCAGAGGATATACTGGGCCTGCTCCTGACTGATTTGCAGTTGCGGGTGACTGATGAGCAATCCTAGCAAC
This sequence comes from Desulfocapsa sulfexigens, assembly GCA_015662865.1. Classification (GTDB taxonomy): domain Bacteria; phylum Desulfobacterota; class Desulfobulbia; order Desulfobulbales; family Desulfocapsaceae; genus Desulfocapsa; species Desulfocapsa sulfexigens_B. Next base: position 2,563 of record DQTH01000068.1, on the reverse strand, counting down.
TGGCGTTGAGTTGTGGTGAAATCTGTTGCCCTGCCGGCAGGATGGCCATGAATATACAGTTTGAAACTGCCAAGGGTTGTTATGGATAGCAGTGGAATATCAGTTCCATTATCTTGAATTGCCATTCCAAGATGCTCAGCAGCCAGCCGTCTTGCAAAATCCTGAGATATCTCCAGTTGTATTGCCAGCTTGAGAACAGCAAGCAATTCTGTCTGCGAAAAACAACGAATATGGGTAATTCCCTCCCTGCGAAGTTTTTCCAGCCCTTGCTGGAGGTCAAAACGTGCTGTTCGCATATTGTTGTCCAGGGTGGCAATGAATGCTCGCAGCAGTCTGCCGTAAGCTTCAAAAAGGGCTATGTTCTGTTCATGGGCAATTTCAATTTCCTTGTCTGTTAATTCTCGTGCCAGGCTTAGATTTCCACTGACGGCAAAGGAAAGTGCAAGTGGTATTAGGAGTTTAAGCCGATTGCCAGGAGTTATATTTTCCATGGTAACTGGAAGAAGTGTTTCAGCAATTTCACGACCTTCCGGCTCAAAGAGACCCATTTGAGAAAGAATCAATGCTTTTGTTGCCAGCATCTCATTTCTCAGATGACTGACACTTAGAAAAAAATCGCTGTCAACATTATCGTTGACCATAGCGAGTGCCTGGTCAAGTTCCCCCTCAGCTGAGGCAATGGAAATGTTGTATAAAACAATGAAGGGTTGCACGATGGTACCATTCAGGATTTTTTGATCGAGTTTTTGGAGAACATCTGTTTTCAGTCGATCATAGCCCTGATAATCCCCTTTATAATGCAAAAGCTGGAGCAGAAAGTGCATTCCGGCAATAAGGCCGCGGAGACCGCAATCATTACCGGTCATTGTTTCGTATATACGTTCTGCAACGGCTTCGACGTGCGTGAGTTCTCCGTGGTACATGTGAATAAAACCATGAGTAGCCAGAATTTCCAGTAGCTGGCTGGGGGAACCGGTTTTCACTGCTTCGGTTTCAGCGATTCGGGCATAGTCAAGGGCTTTGGGGAAATCATTGAGAAAATAAAAACAGCCTGCACTGAGATTTTTAGCTGTGTTTGCCTGACAGAATGAAGGAAGTTCTGAGCCAAATTGTTCAAAGAGAAGACTTGCGCTGTGAAGATAATCCTTGCAGCGATTGTAGTCAGGAGAAAGAACAATACGATAATAAATGAGTTCCCCCAGTACCACAAGTTCCCCCAGAGAATGCCCGGAGTCCTGAAAGAGTTGCCTTGCCTGCAGGAATAATTCAAGGGATTGTACAGGGTCGGTTTTCTGGGTGACAAAAGCGCTGAAATATGAAAACCAGGCAGAATTCCGAATGTGCTCCAATGGTACTTTTTCAAGCACAGATGCCAGGGTCTGCAGTCTGTTCATGAATACCAGTTCCATACCTCTCCGGCTCAACTGTTCCTCAAGCCTGGAAAAAGCTTCTGCTCGAAGCAGATAATTGAGGCACTGGGCGAGCATGTTATTCTGCTGGGAATACATTGCTGCCTTAAGAAGGATTTCCTTACGCTGGGCCGGGCTTAAAAGCTCTCTTGCTTTTTTGCGGAGTAGACTGCGAAATAGATGGTGGATTGAAAACTGTGTTGCCTCATCGTCCAGGCTACGGATGAAGCAGTTTTCATCCATGAGCTGCAACAGAGTGTTTCCAATATCCTGTCGTCCTGTGATATCCCTGGCAAGTTCCACCACAATATCATCAAGCAGGGCCAGCTTGATGAGTGTTTTCCTGCGATCCTTATTCAGACGATCAAAAAGCTCCTCTTCAAAATAGGTAAGCAAATGGCCATCATATGCATCCTGCACGGGAATAACAGGTGCAGTATCCCTCTTTGTATGGCTGCAGGCTGCCAGGGATACACCCATCACCCAGCCGCCTGTTTGTATGCACAGGGCGGAAACAGTTCTTGGATCAGCTGGACTGTCCTGTAAAATTTCCAGAAGAGCTCCGGTTTCTTCGTTTGAAAATGCAAGATCATCATTATCCAGATACAGGGTGGAGCTCCCGTATCGCAGACGCCTGGAGGAAAGAGAGAGGGGTCTTCTTGAAATGAGTATAAAAGATATGAAGTCTGGTGCTGTTTCCAGCATATAATCAACTATCTCCATACTCTGTTTTGCATCCTCAATCAGATGAAGATCGTCAAATACAAAGGTCAGTTCTCCTGCCACGAACTGCTTCATGTCATCGAGAATAAGGTTGACGGCACGACCGATATCGCCAGGAGTAAGCTCTGCATTTTGCAGCAGGAGTGCGAGAAGCGGGCATGAAAATCCGGGTACACTTCGCTGCACGCCTTCAAGCAGAGCACTGATGAAATAGAGTGGATCACAGTCTTCTTTGCTTATCTGGTACCAGACATAAGGTGTATTTATGTGGGAAAGGAATTGAATGGCAGTGGTTGTTTTACCCTGACCTGCCTGAGCCTCGAGAATAATAAACTGGTAGTGAGCTGATGCACGATAAATGATGGGTAGCTTTTCAGGCTATTTGATGTTTACACAGCATGAAAGCCCCAAACCCTTCGGCTGCGCCTCAG
>DQTH01000079.1 GCA_015662865.1 Desulfocapsa sulfexigens | reverse complement strand
TAATTCTTTTGTTTTACCAATTCCTTATGTCTTCACCATATGAAGTTGGCTGAGTTTCATACGTATCAGAAAAAGCTATGAATAATGCCGACAAAGTAATTTCTGCATGGGATAGCGGGAAGCTGGTGGGGATAATGCATGCGATATCCGATGGCGTTATGACTGCTTACTTCCAGTATCTACTCGTACATCCGGATTATCAGGCCAGAGGAATAGGCAGGACGCTGGTCAACACCATGCTTGATGCATACAGGAATTGTGCCCGAAAGGTGCTGATTTCCTATGACAAAGACATTGATTTTTATAAAAAATGTGGGTTTTCTGTAGGAGCAGGCAAAACACCAATGTTTGTAACATATTTGACAACATGAAATTTGCAAAATATCATGCGCTGGGAAATGATTACCTCGTTATAACCCCTGCTGAACTAAAAAATGAGCCGGATAGCAATATGGTACGTCTTTTATGTCACAAGAACTATGGCATAGGATCCGATGGAATTCTGTTTGGGCCGCAAAAAAGCAAATCCTGTAATTTCGGTTTACGAATATTCAATCCTGACGGCAGCGAGGCTGAAAAAAGTGGCAATGGTCTCCGAATTTTCGCGCGATTTCTCTGGGATACAAAGCTCGTGGGAAATGAACCCTTTACCGTGGAAACCAGAGGTGGCAACGTGTCATGTGTGGTTAGCAATGACGGCAAAAATGTGACAGTGGAAATGGGAAAGGTTGTCTTTGAGTCATTAAATGAAATAATCGAGATCGAGAATCATAGCCTGACTTTCTGTGCGGCATCCGTGGGAAATCCTCACTGTGTTGTCCTCTCCAGCAAGCCTACTCCTGAGCAGGCCCGCCGCTATGGCCCAATCATTGAAGTAGATCCCAGGTTTCCAAATCGTACAAACGTTCAGTTCATGAGAATCATAGACCGCAATACGATCCAGATTGAAATCTGGGAGCGCGGGCAGGATATACTCTTGCCTCTGGAAGCAGCAGTACAGCTGCAGCAGCGGTTGCCCACAAACTTGGATTATGCGACCGGGATATCACTGTCCACATGCCTGGAGGACACCTGCACATTCAACTTGGTGAATCTTTCGCGGCAACAATGAAAGGGCCGGTTACCAAAGTATGTGATGGAGACATTTCAAAAGAGATGTTAAAATACGCCGGAAATGGTCTAGTCAGACATGAAAGATTGTAAATTGACGAATATTTTGTAATTAAAACATATCAGTTACAGATGAAGGTATTCCCATGAAAGAAATACAGGTAACAGGCAAGCAGCATAATTCTAAAATGTGTTTTGCCTGTGGGCTTTCCAACCAGTTCGGTCTGCACAGCAGATTTTATGAACTGGAAACAGATGAGTTGCTGGCAATATTTCAACCTGCCTTCGAGCATCAGGGCTATCCCGGCAGACTTCACGGCGGGCTGGCTGCAACAATTCTCGACGAAACCATTGGCAGGGCAATCATGATGACCCGGTCAGACAGTATCTGGGGGGTAACTATTGATTTTTCCATGCGTTTACGCAAACCCATTCCCCTGGATGATGAAATCAGAGTTGTTTCGAGAATCACCCATGAAGATAAACGTTTTTTTGAAGGAAGTGGTGAAATCCTGCTTAAAGACGGTGCTGTGGCCGTTTCAGGCAAGGGGCGTTACTTAAAGATGGACATCAGGAAAATTGCTGATTTTGATACAGAAGAGCAGCATTGGAAAGTTGTAAAGTCACCGGATGACCCCACCTCGGTCACTCTCTAACACCCCTGAACACTGATTGTGATAATGGGCACTGCCGGGCGATCCAGCGCGATTATGTTAGAAACTCAGCGAATTTCGGGCAGTATCTGCAACATATCTGGATCAAGCAAAATAAGTATGAAAACTTATGGGGCGTCATCCCCGCGTAGGCGGGGATGACTTACAAAAATGGCTGAGCTTTATACGTAATCAGATAAAAAACAATCTTCCCAGCACAAACTACCGGATTCTTTCAGGCAGGAGCCTGGCAATTATCAGCATCATGATGCCGATTCCAATGGCAATCCATGGACTCCAGCTCATGTCAAGAATTGGTGTCGATTTTCCTGTTACAACAAGAGTTGCTTTGCCGCCAAAGAGTTTCTGCATGAGAAATGTGGATTTCAGGCTGCCATACATCATCATATAGACGGCTGCTCCACCAAGACCACCCAGGATAAAAAACAGTGCATCTATTCTTCCGGTGCCAAGTGCAACGACTCCGGTTCCAGGGCAGAATCCGGAAAGAGCCCAGCCCAGGCCAAGGAGCATGCCGCCGAAAATGACGCCTGTATACATGGACTTGACGCTAAGGTGGCCGGGATCAATAAGGCCGGCCATCATTCCAATGAAGAGAAGGGCGGAAGATATACCGATGCCTGCAAAAATTGTTCTCATCAGGTGAAGATCCGTAAGACGTAGCATACCGATAATTTTGTCCGGATCCGCTGCGCCAATGCGCTGAAGAACAAAACCAAATATTGTGCCGATAATTACAGCTAAAATGATATCCATGGTCTGCTCCTATTTTTTATAAATAATTATGGCGGTTGGGACAGCAATTGCAAATGCCGCAAGAGCAAAAAGATAACCACTGATGGAAGTCTGCATCATTCCACTCATCATGTGACCGCTGGTGCAGCCTCCGGCAAGCCGTGCACCCCAGAGGACAATAAAGCCACCGGCAAATGTAATCAGCGCCCTCATGACAGGATTGTTGCCGAACCTGCGTTGATGCACTTCCGGAATCTGCTTCATCTTATCATTGCCGGTTTTGGCCTGAAAGATTCTGCCAAGCAAACCGCCCAAAATCATACTTAAAACAAAAACAAAGCTATAATTCAAAGGGCGTGCCACGGATTTTGCATATTTTCCACCGGATTTATTAAGGTACGCATTGCTGCTGCTGTAACCTTTTTTGGCACTTTTATCTTCCACAACCAGCGTGTCATTGACAGTATCACCGATAATTCCATCAAGTATGACAAACTGGGTTGAAACTCCGATGGGCTTTACCAGTACAACAGCCAGCAAAAACGCGATTCCCAGTGCGCTTCCACCTTTAAACCAATCCCAATACATGATTTCTCCTCACAAATAGTTATGTCCATTGTGGAGCAATTACCTCACAATGGAGAATGAATATTAAACTAATATAAACGGATTCAGGATATTTAACCACTTAGTTGAATATGTAAAGAGCTATCATCATTTTTTGGCAGTAACTAGTTGATTATTTTAATCTGTTTCATTCTCATACTGTTTATAGCCTTTTATCGGTTCAAAAAGATACTCCAGGCCGTTTACTTTTATCTCGTAGACAATGGCCAGCAGCGTACCAAGTCGTCCCTTTGGAAAACCTCTCTGAGCAAACCAGACCACATATGGCTCAGGAAGGTCGACAAGCAACCGGCCTGCATATTTGCCAAATGGCATTTTCATGGATGCCAGCTCAAGGAGCTGAGCATGGGCGATATTGCTTTTTGGTGAATGAGTCACTGCTCTCTTCTCCGTAATTATTCAATTTTAAGACGCCTCATTCCCCGGTTGTGTAACAAAACGACCTGTGATACACATGGAAAACAGGAAACAATCCATATAATCTGTAAAACCGTGCTACGATGAAGACAATCCATACAATGTCAATCAAAGAATGGTGCCGGAAGTACCCACTGCTTGAGAAAATTATCACCTACGAAGAAGTTCTCTGGCTCAATCCCGGTAGCAAAAACAGAGTTTCCCAGCCTGCAGTCGGCCCGGGCACACAAGCGATCCAGGATGCTGCAGACCGGCTGGAACGCTTTCGTCCCTACATCGCCTCTGTCTTTCCGGAAACGCGACCAGACAAAGGTCTCATCGAATCACCACTTCGGCCAATTCCGGCAATGCAGGAGGCTTTGCCGGAGGAGGCACACCTTCAGACAAACGGCCGGTTCCTTCTCAAATGCGATAATCTTCTGCCAATATCAGGCTCCATAAAAGCCCGTGGTGGAATTTATGAAGTTCTCAAACACGCTGAGCAAATAGCAATCAGCAGCAATCTTCTCACCCCAAATGACGACTATAGTATTCTGGCGGAACAAAAGGCCAGAGCAATTTTTGCTGAGCACAGTATCAGTGTGGGATCAACCGGAAACCTGGGCCTCAGCATTGGCATTATTGGAGCTGAACTCGGGTTCAGGGTGAGTGTTCACATGTCTGCTGACGGGCGCCAATGGAAAAAGGATCTCCTTCGTAAACATGGTGTTAAGGTAATCGAATACAACTCGGATTACAGCCATGCTGTTGCCGCCGGACGCAAACAGGCGCAGCAGGATCCCCGCTGCCATTTCATTGATGATGAACACTCCATGGATCTTTTCCTCGGCTACGCAGTAGCGGCCAGGAGATTGCAGAAACAACTGACGAATCTGTCCATTGCAGTGGACTCCGATCACCCTCTGTTCGTCTATCTACCCTGTGGTGTCGGTGGAGGACCCGGAGGAATAACCTATGGCCTCAAACAGATCTTTGGCAGTGATGTACACTGCTTCTTTGCCGAACCGACCCATTCTCCCTGTATGCTCCTGGGTCTGTATACCGGCTTGCACGACAAAGTTTCAGTCAGGGATTTTGGCCTTGATAACATAACCGGTGCCGATGGCCTTGCGGTGGGCAGACCTTCCAGTTTCATAGCGAAATTAATGGAATCCCTGGTCGATGGCATTTTCACGGTTGATGACAGGGAACTGTATCGCCTGCTTGCACTTCTTGCTAACACAGAAGGAATACAAATGGAACCATCCGCCCTGGCGGGAATGGCTGGAATGACAAGAATTATAGCATCCTCTGCCTGTCAGAATCATACCGGGCTGAATACCAGCCATACCGCAGCCACCCACATCATATGGGGAACAGGCGGGAGTATGGTTCCGCAAAAAGAGATGGCTGAATACTACCAAAGAGGAAGTAAATTGCAAAAACAACACAACAAAACATGCTGATATCATACATCTTTTCAATTTAAGCTAAAAACAGGAAGGAACCATACAATGTCAGATATAAATGACAGGCTAGTGACCATAGAAGCAATGCTCCTGATCCAAAAGGGACAAATAGAGATATTACTTGGCTTGATATCTTCTCAACTTGGAAAAACAAAACTTATTGAATACTTAGAGTTTGTTCTCGATTCTCCTGATTTTGGCGATAGTGCAAAAATCTCTGCAAAGGAGATGATACTTCACCAGGATAAGTTGTGGATTGCCAACCTGCCTTCTGAACAAAGACAATAAATTTGAATGGCTGTTTTGAGTCAGAAGTTTTATAATATAAAAGTTATAACTACCTGAAAAGATGATGGAACTGTTGCAAGAATTGCAACGATTCAAAACAAAGGGAAACGCAGGGTGTCAAGATTATGAGTGAAGAACGGAATGCATAATCCATACTCATCCTCCAAATCACCAAAACTTTCGATTTACTACACATGGATATATTCTTTCTTCTCTTCATCGCGCTAGCTCTGGCCATGGACGCCTTTGCCGTGGCACTGGCCGCAGGAGCGATCCTTCATCCTGTCAGCAAGCGCCAGTTCTTTCGCCTCGGTTTTCACTTTGGTCTTTTCCAGGGGTTTATGCCGGTGCTCGGCTGGCTGGCAGGACGGAGCATACAATCTATTATCAGCGCCTATGATCACTGGATAGCCTTTGGCCTGCTCGCCTATGTGGGAGGTAAAATGATACATGAGGCATTTGCAGATGAGGAAGACACTCAAAAGACAGATCCCACCAGGGGAATGACCATGGTCATGCTCTCCATTGCCACCAGTATTGACGCTCTGGCAGTGGGCCTTTCGCTGGCAGTGGTCGGTATCACCATCTGGACACCCGCTGTGGTTATCGGAATCACGGCTTCAATATTGACTGTAACCGGCATGGTGCTCGGTGGAAAAGTGGGCCAGATCTGGGGTAAACGGGTGGAGATCATCGGTGGCATGGTGCTGATTGGAATCGGTATCAAAATTCTTGTGGAACATCTTTTCCCCGTGTAACATCTATCATTGTTTCAGCGTGCACATCCACACAACTGAGGTAACAGTATGAGTGAACAGATAAAACGCATGTACGCCACTGTCCACGGGCGAGTCCAGGGAGTATTTTTCAGAGAGACAACCCGCCAGGAGGCTCAAAAACTTGGTTTGACCGGCTGGGTCAGGAATGTGGCTAATGGAACGGTTGAGACCGAATTCCAGGGCGAGGAAGGGAAGGTTAAACAGTTGCTGGAATGGCTCCCGCAGGGCTCATCCATGTCGCAGGTAACCCGGGTGGAGAGCAGAGAAATAGATCCTGTTTCAGGAGAGTTTGAATTTGAAATTAGCTGGTAATATTCTCTTATCTTTCAATATTTTACAAACAAGGACGTGTGTAATGCCAAAAATACCAACCCGCGAAGAAGCATTTGAGCTGCTGAAAAAATATAACAGTTCGGAAAGCCTTATCAAACACGCTCTGGCTGTGGAAGGAGTAATGAGGTTCTGTGCAAGGAAAAAAGGAGCAGACCAGGAACAATGGGGCATTATCGGCCTGATCCATGATCTGGATTATGAACAGTATCCTGAGCAGCACTGCAAAAAAACAGCAGAAATTCTAAAAGAAAACGACTGGCCGGATGAATATATTCGAGCAGTGGTGAGTCACGGATGGGGAATCTGTAGTGACATCGAACCTCAAAGTGAAATGGAAAAAACGCTTTTCGCAATTGACGAGCTGACCGGGCTTGTCACAACAACTGCGCTGGTGCGTCCATCCAAAAGCGTTTTGGATCTAAAGCCAAAATCAGTGAAGAAAAAATGGAAAGACAAGCGCTTTGCTGCTGGTGTGGATCGTTTGATCATTGAGAAAGGGGCAGAAATGCTCGGGGTTCAGGTGGCGGATCTGATTATTGATACGATCATGGGCATGCAGGATGTGGCAGAAGAGATAGGGTTGAAAGGGAATATTAAATAGCGGTGGAGAGAAATTCAAAATTTACCGCTGGTATCGACATATTGCATCTTATAAGGACAGTTGTTATCCTGATAGTATAAACAACCATTATCTTTTTTCTTTTGGAGCATACCATGGAACATGTTGCCATGCCTTTATCCGAGTATACCTACGAACAAAAACTTGATCTGCTGGAAACTCTTTGGGATGAGCTGGTAAGAGATGACAAAATATTTGAATCTCCAGATTGGCACGAAGAGATACTCAAAGACCGGGAGCAGGCATTGACCTCTGGAAAAATAAAAGTATCTGACTGGGAGGAAGCCAAGGAGAGAATCAAAAGGAATGCTTCATGCGGGTAAGAATTACCGAGCCTGCTGAGAAAGATTTGGAACAGGGATATCTTTTTTATGAACAGCAACAGGCCGGACTCGGTACCTACTTTCTGGATGCACTATACACAGATATTGACTCTCTGACTTTCTATGGTGGTATCCATTTGAAAGTATGGGGATACCATCGGTTACTTTCCAAACGCTTTCCCTTTGCCATTTATTATAGCATAAACCCAAAAACAGCACTTGTGACTGCAATTCTTGATTGTCGAAGGAAGCCAAGCTGGGTCAGAAAAAGAATAGCTAGTCGGCCCTGAGAAAAGGACCAAGATACTGATATAAAAAGAAAATAGCTCAAAATAGTAGTGCTGAAGTTGCAAGCATATGGTAG
>DQTH01000074.1 GCA_015662865.1 Desulfocapsa sulfexigens | reverse complement strand
CAGCGCAGACCGTGTCAGTTTTGCGAAAAATCACCTGAAACCCTGTCAAGGAAAAAATGCGAGTAAATTCAATTTATTCGCTGAATAGTTACATTAAGAGAAGTAGTTTTTTCATGGCAAGGGAATAAACTGCAGTTCAGGCTCCAATGTCTTCACCCGGTTTTCCCAAAGAGAGCATTGCTTTCGAATGCATTCCTTGTTTTTCAGATACTGTTCACAGTGAATAACTCCATCTGCTACAAGGGGAACAGACAGCATTTCCGCTGACAATCGTGCTGTTTCTGTCAGGGCAAGCACAGTCTCACGCTGGCAGCAGCGTCCGCCTTTATATTTTGAAATAACCGAGAGAATCTGTGCGCTGAAATATTGGGCCGTCTGCCTGGGCGCAGGGGTTAAGGGGGTGGCAGCCAGAATTGTTGAAACAGCAATTCCAGCGCCTACTGCCGCGCCACATGCGCCCCAGAAACCGCAGACGCCGCCGGGGATATCAGTTCCGCGGCTGATACCGGTGAGGATGGTTTCTTTTTTGATATCGCCTCCACTGTTCCGGTAGCAGGCCAGAATAATACCCGGGATCATGGCGTGATGTTCAGGGCCGTGCATTGGAATGGCAGGATGGCTACGGATGAGTTCAAGCAGTGTGATAAGGTCTTTTTCTTTGGTTTCGGTGCAGATGGTTTTGATTACCTCAAGTCCATTTTCCCGATGACAGCTGTCGCAGACAAAGTGATCCTGTTCACAACAGCCATTGGATGAAAATATGCGTCCGCAGTAGCTGCAGCCCATCTCTTTGGGCTCGGTGAAGTAGTGCAGATCAGTCCCGCAGACCATGCATCCTTCGCTTTTTCTTTCTATTTCAGGCTCTTTTTCCTGATCACTGCAACAGTTTCCATTTTCCGTGGTGCAGCAGTTGTTCTCCACACCATTTATCTCGGTTTGGGGGGAACAGCATGAATTTTCCATAACCAGGTTTGTGACCACACCTTGCTTATCAAGGACAAAGACGGAATCGTCAAGCAGGGCCACTTCTTCAGATGGAATTGAGGTACGTCTTCCTTTTACCAGCATGATGCCTGACTGTGTATGAACCGCGCCATAGGGTCCCCTGTACACAACATCCACCAGCTCCTCTTTTACAGCAGCCGGACGAAAAGCTTCATAGGTGAGGGAGAAAAAATCCATGTTCTCCACCTGTCGATAGGGAAAGCGCTTTATAAAACGGATGGATGAAAAACCGGCAGCCTCCATCATGGTCACCAGTTCTTCCTGCTGCATGGCGCCGCCAAGGCATTCTCCACGATAGCGCACATTATTTCTGATTGCGGCAGGGATTGCAGTATCTGTTACAATATCAGAAACCACCAGTCGGCCGCCCGGCTTCAGGATGCGAAAAACTTCCTGATATGTCATACGTTTGTCCGGACTGAGATTAATTACACAGTTGGAAATCACCACATCGGCAATAGTATCATCCAGCGGAATCTGTTCTAGGAAGCCCTTTTTGAACTCCACATTTTGATAACCGAGGCGACTGGCAACTTCATCCTTTGATTCTGCAGCAAGCCGGAGCATTTCATCGGTCATATCAATGCCGTATACACGGCCGTTTTTGCCAACAGAAGCAGAGGCCATGAAACATTCGATCCCTGAGCCAGAGCCAAGATCAACCAGTGTCTCGCCTTCTTTGGGGGCGCCATCTGTAACAGGGCTGCCGCAGCCATAGGAATGTTTTTTTGTCTTTCCAGGAATAAACTCAGCTTCAGCCTGGGCCGGGGCCAGAGGGTTGACAATATCCTCATTTGCAGTGAGCGCTGCCTGACCATAGAACTCACGCACAGAACTGTGTCCGACATCAGAGGCAAGGGAAATGAGACAATTGCAGTGGGTCAGGGCCACTTCAGTGTTTTCCTCTTCTCCTTCCGGGCAATCATGGCGGACATCGCCCATGCGCAGGAGTATGCCGCTTTTCCCCATCTGTTTATATTGGCCGGCCTGATCAGAAATTAACTGCAGGGCAATGCGGTTGTAAATATCAACGTAAGGGTCATGACCAACCCACTCTTCGCCATACATGAAACTGTGGTCAATATCGCCACCTCCCACCAGGAATTTAAGAGGATTGGCTTGGTATTTGACCGAACCAATAAGGCTGGTCACGCGAAGATCATTCAACACCGAACTTGTGGTCCACACCTCTGCCAGCCCTTCATCCAGGTGACCGCAGGCTGTTTTCTCCATACCAACCAGGGCAGGAGACGGATAAATAACACCATCCGGTCCAATGGCCACAGACTCCCAGCCCGTATTTGACAGATCGTAGCGGGTACCGGGTGTTGAAAAAATCTGGCTGCGCAGTGTTTCCACATTATCAATATCCAGGCCCAGTTTGGTGGCCCGTTTCCATGCCGCCAGCAGGTGCGGGAAGATGACATCGGGTGTAATAAACTGCTCCTGACTCCCCTTCCCCCGTATAAAATGGTAAAGAAGATGAATGGAGGATGCCCCCACTTCTGCGGCAATGTCCACCAGCTGCAGGAGGTCGTCAATATTTTCACTGCTGATGGCCACTGAAAGGGTGAAGGGAATTCCAGCCTTTTTCATGGCCACAAGGTTTTTCATGAGCTTTTTATAACTGCCGTTCCCCCGCAGTCTGTCATGGCTCTTTTCCAGTCCATCAAGGCTCACCTGCAGGTGAAGCCTGTCCATACCGGCAAGTTCATCCATGAATTTATGGAGCAGCATACCGTTTGTCAGCACTGCTGCGTGAACATCTCTGTTCTCTGCAAGCAATGTACGTAAAAATGGCAGAAAATCAGGATACAGGAAAGGTTCCCCACCGGTAAAGGAAAAGAGGCGGCATCCCAGACCCAGTGCTTCCTGGACAGTCTTCTGGAGTAGTTCCGGAGCAAGGCTCCGGGTTTTAGCGGGAGATGCGGAAAAAAGGCAGTGGCGACAGCTGAGGTTGCAGGCATCGGTCACATGAAACCAGCATTCTTTTAGCTGGTGAAGGCTCAGTGCCTGTTCCCTTCCTGCGTACGGGCGCAGCGGTTCCATTGTAAAAGCGCTTTCAAGCAGGTTTTTGTTGTAAAAGTTATCGTTTTGTTCTGATTTGAGTAATTGATCAGCTTCTTTTGAAACAACAATCCAGTCCGGAATTTCCGGTTGGACATAGATAATATTTTCCTGCCATTCAAGGCGTTGCCAGCCATTTTTTTCTGTAAAGCATTCTGTTTTCCTGTCCATTGCTTTTGCTTATGCCTCGTGATCAGATAATGGTGAAGTGGTAGAACTCTGTTCTATGGCTGGGCGCTTGGACTGCAATCGTTCTTTGTAAACAGAGAGCACAAAAAATGTGGCAAGAGGCTGAGCAAAGACCAAAGCAAGGGGGATGGAACCACCGATGGAGAGAATCAACAGGTAGAGAACCGTGAGCACAAATTGATCTGTGAGTGGTTTTCTAAGAGCCATATTCCAGGATTCTTTAATGGCATCAAACAGGCTCATATTCCTGTCAGTCATCAGCGGTATCATATAAATGGTGGAAAAAACAAGAAAACCGGCAACGAAAAAACCGGGAACAACAAGGAGGACAAAGCCAAGCAAGGTAACAAGTACGGCAAGAATACCAAAGGCAAACAGGGGAAGAAAGAGACGCATCTCAGAAAAGAGATCGCCGATTTTTGGCTCCCGTCCTTCGCGAAGTGCCAGGAGTAATGATTGCATATATCCTGCTGTGGTAACTGGGGCCATGATTCCCAGGCTGAAGGTGATCACTATCATTTGCACCAGGGTAAGTAGAATAACCGGCACAATAAACTGTAGAGTGTGCTCCCAGGCAATTTTCAGATGTTCTTTAAAGTCCATTGTTTCTTTCCCTGTTCAAAAATATTTTTGTTATAATTTTTGTAAGTGGCTATTAATGAACCTCGGCTGGCAACATTCTGGATTTCCGCCTTCGCGGGAGTGACACCGGATCGGCTATATGTCATTCCCGCGAAGGCGGGAGGTAAGTGTAGACTCCGATCCAGTTTTCACAAGGCTGCTAGTAACAAAAAGCATTTTTTTGCTGAGTTTCATAGAGAGCCACATTTTTTAATAGAGTACTTCCAGGGCTTCAACCAGGCTGGCAACAGCCACAATTTCAAGCCCTTTTACCGGACGTTGCGGGGCATTGGCCCTGGGGATTACAGCCCTGCGAAATCCGTGCTTGGCAGCTTCTTTCAGCCTGGCTTCACCATTGGCAACAGGCCGGATCTCACCACTCAGCCCGATCTCGCCAAAGAATAAGGAATCATGCGGGATCACCCGATCCTGCAGACTGGACACAATGCCAACCATTGCTGCAAGATCAGAACTGGTCTCATAGACCCGTATTCCTCCCACCACATTCACATAAACTTCATCACTGGCTGTTGCAAGACCACCATGTTTGGCAAGAACGGCAAGGAGCATGGCAATTCTGTTCTGATCCATACCCACTGCGAGCCGTCTCGGATTTCCAGACTGGCTTTCCGTGACCAGTGCCTGTATTTCCACAAGCAATGGCCTGGTTCCCTCCCAGACAACAGTTACAGCACTGCCTGATGCCGGAGTTCCTGACCTTGAAAGAAACATGGCTGAAGGGTTTTTCACCTCTTTCAGGCCCCGGTCGGTCATGGCAAAAAAACCAAGTTCGCCCACACTGCCGAAACGGTTTTTGTCAGCACGCAGTATCCGGTAGCGGGCGTCATCTGTGGAAGAAAGAACCACCTGCGCATCCACAATGTGGCTGAGTGTCATGGGACCGGCAAGCGACTGATCCTTGGTCACATGGCCAACCATGAATATGGAGGTGTTGGTTTCTTTTGCATACCGGGTGAGCGTTGCAGCGGATTCCCGAACCTGTGAAATTGAGCCCGGAGCGGATTCTGATGCCCGAGAATGCACTACCTGGATGGAATCAATAACCACAACCTGTGGTTTTTCCTGATCCATCACTTTGCAGATTTCCTCCACCGAGGTCTCAGCCAGCATTTTGATGTTATCAGCAGGAAGCTCCAGGCGATCCGCCCGTTCAGCAATCTGCTGTGGAGATTCTTCACCGGACACATACAGCACCGGAATTCCGCCTGCAGCACTTTTGGCCAGTGCCTGCAGGAGAAGAGTTGATTTACCTGCTCCGGGTGCGCCGCCGATGAGCACCATAGAGCCACAGACAATCCCCTGCCCCAGAACTCGGTCAAATTCTGTTATACCGGTTGAAAGTCTCTCTGCCTGGCTCCTGTCAACTTCGGAGAGCAGCTGGACAGTGGATCGTTTTCCGCTGTAGCCGACAGTGCGGCCGCCCCGGTTCCTGCCCAGACGCACCTCTTTGACGGTGTTCCATTCTTTGCAGACACTGCATTGGCCAAGCCAGCGAGTGTAATCCGCACCGCAATCGGTGCAGACAAAGGCTATTTCCTGTTTTTTTGCCATATAGCTTCTGTTTCCTTTCACACGATTTTTTTCAACAGCAGGACTTTAGCATAGACTCTCATAAAAGAACAGATTCACCCTTTACTGGCACCACAAAAATACATATTGTCGTAACGGTTCGGTCGCATTGTAAATAAATACCTTACAGATTATTATGATGTTGTAGAAATTAATTACTTTTGGTTCTTTAAACGAATCTGTGGGTAAAAAGGAGTAAATAGCATGGATGAAATTGAATTAAAGGTCAAGCCCTTCGGGTCGCTGCGCGAACCTT
>DQTH01000076.1 GCA_015662865.1 Desulfocapsa sulfexigens | reverse complement strand
TTTTAATATATTCAGATTGAGGCATGATGGCCAGGTGATATCTATTGCATTGTGATGACTGTGAACTGCTTAGCCTGACGGCTATGGGCAGGCGGGGGAATAAAGGGTGTTGAAAAGTACGCTCCAAAATCCGTTTTCAGTAATTTCGGGCTGAAAAATCAGCTTTTTTTCGTTTAGCTTTCCTTGCCGAGGCTTGAGGTCTGGAACTTATCAGGCAGTTTTTTGAACTTTCTCAAGTTTCTTGAGAATGGTTCCTGTGTTCTAATGAGCCAACCGTCAAGTTCAGCAAAAATCTGCACACGAAGATGTTTTAAAAATTATTTGCTTTTATATCAAACTATTAACCAGGTTATGCCGCTTGTTTTGCTTGAAAAATCGTTGTCTGTTCCGGCCTGTCAGTTGACTTTTTCCTCCGGAAACCGGCCATCTTTATCAACAATACTGCGATAGAACCAAGTGTGCATCGAGCCATGGTAGCCTGTTGACTGCGTACACGGACGGTTTCAAGGCCGGTCTGGTTCTTCAGGAGATTAAACGGTCGCTCACAGTTTTTTCGAATATCATGGGCGGTATGTACCCCCTCGGCATGATAGGGGATACGTTGGAAAAATCCACGGTCAACCGGAATGAAACGGACTTGTGGGCAAGACTGGGAAAAAGTGCATTCTCCTGCATCCGCACTGCATTTATACTCATGTGTTTGTTCTTTAACACCAAGGTGTTGCATGGGTATGGAACAGGATGCATTACAAAATACAGCGCCTGTCTCACTGTGGGCATGTTGCGGTAATGAGACCGTTGATAAAGGCGGTGTTGTTACAGTTACCCCAGTTTCCTGAAACAGGGTACCATCTTTATCATGATAGGCTTCGTCGGCGGTGATGAGCTGCAGGTCAATACCCATTGCCTGTGCCAGATTGACCAGAAATGGGAGAAAATGACTGTCATGGTGATTCGCCGGCGCCAACAGAGAGACGATCGGAAAACTGTGACCGGTTTTGGCATCAATGGCGGTCAGGGTATGCAATCGGTAGCCGATGACATAGACTGATTTATCCCGCTTGTTACGCCGCCTGCCGCAGTCACAGTCAATGTCATTGTAAATGCGTATTTTTTTGCCTTTTATATCAAGAGTAGCAAGAGGAAGTTTGCAATAATCACTTGCCAGTTCCGTTGAATCAATTCCGTGCAGGATATTGTCACCAAGGAGCCCGGACTGCTTGAAATGATAGAGAATATATACCAGTAGATTTACCTGCTGGGCAAAAGTAAGAGCGGTACGGAATTTACTCAACTGAGTATGATCGATCATGTCTTTCCTGTTCAGGGGTAATCCACAGAAGACACGATTCTGTTTACGATCCATGCCCAAATATTCTTCTGTACAGAATTTACGGTAACTGATCTCCGGGTACTTGATTGCCTTGAGTAGTTCAGCACGAAACAGATTGACCGGAAAGAGGTCACGCATGGCCGGACTATAGCCATCGTAAGCCAGTAATCGATTGATGATCCTATCATCAATCAGCTCGTCAATATATCGAAGTTCTTCATCCTTGATATACAAGGGTGAACGTTTATAGCTGCAAAACTTTATGATACTGCTTTTATTGATCATTTCGACAAATCGGGCCATCTCGTCAAGTGAAATTATACCTGTAGTCGTAACCTGTTGTTCGATACCTAACAATTCTGACGGTGATGCTGTGATATCGCTTTTGAAATCATATTCAGCGGTCACCTCTGCCAACACCTTGCGGGCAATTTCTTTTTTTTCCTTCTTGCTCAGGAGGCGCCAGTTTGAATATTGTTTTTTCAGTTGTTTTCTGATCAGGAGCTTGATATTCTTGTGATGCATAAAAGCCTCCGTTTTTGTTGAATTTTCCCTGGTTAGGATTTTCAACCATTATAGAGGCTTTTATGCTTTATGTCACTGTTTTTGTTAACTCTTTACCTATTCTCTTCAACACCTTTTACTGATCTTTTTCAGGCTTGAAAGTTCCTCGGTGAGTTCTTTTGTCAGGGGCACCCAGCGTGAATCTTTATTTTTTGTGTCCGGCAGAAAAATCACTCTTTTTTTCAAATCTACTTGGCTCCAGCGCAAACCTGCCGCTTCAGATGACCGCATTCCGGTATGTAAAAGAGTGAGTATATAATAGTAGAATCGATAATTCCGGGCTTTGCGGCTGGATTCCAGTAATTTTACAGCTTCTTCGTCTGTTAAGAACCGGGTTCTGCCTCTGGGGGGCGCTGGACGTTCAATATCGGCAACGGGGTTTTCAACTGGAATACCCCATTCTTTTTTGGCCTTGGTGAACAAGTGGGATAATAATGCAAGTTCATGGCGAACTGGATATGCAGACACTTCTTGTAGTCTGGCATCCCGGTATTTTGCTGCAGTAGCTGCTGTTATTGACCCCAATGGTGTTTCTGCTCCAATTTGCTCCAATAGCCGCCGCGCTGCACTCTTCTCCAGCATATGAGTGTTAATTGCTTTTTTTTGAGAAATGGTGTTAATGTATTTTTCCAAAGCTTGGCCAAAGGACGTATTCATGGCCCTTCGCGGATTTTGATACCGCTGATCTTTCATATCCTGCTCAACACCGGTTGCCCAGGCGATAGCTTCTCCTTTGGTATCAAAAGTCCTGGCAACGGTTTCAAACCCTTTTCGACGTACTGTCGCCAGATAGCTTATTCCGCGCTTGTTTTTTCGTTTTTCAATTCGAGCCATTTTTTTTGCTCCATTTTTGCTCCATTTTGTAATCAAAATATAGCATAAAACAGCAAAAGATAGCAAGAGAGGAGGAAAGGTATGAAGACACAAAAAAAGGCTTTATCCCGCTATTACTGGGATAAAGCCTTGAAATTTAAATGGTGCCGAAGGGGAGAGTCGAACTCCCACGAGCATACGCCCACTAGACCCTGAACCTAGCGCGTCTACCAATTCCGCCACTTCGGCACAACGCTGGTAAATATGCTTGTCCTGATGAAATTTGTCAAGACTTATCTTTAAGGGCAGAGGCAAATAATTAGCGGCTGTTTATGGCCAAATGATAAAAAAATGAAAATAATTAGAGATCTTAACGAAATTACAGAACCTTTTCCCAATGCCTGTGTCACCATAGGGAACTTTGATGGAGTGCATCTTGGCCATCAGCTTCTTTTTGAGGAAGTTGTTCAGCGGGCCGCCCGATGCGGGGGCACCAGTGTTGCTATGACATTTGACCCACACCCCCTTCAGATATTGCGACCGGATGGAATAAAGCTGATATCCACGTGTGACCAGAAGGCGGAACTGATTGAACATGCGGGGCTGGATGTTCTCGTTATAATACCATTTTCAATGAAGTTTGCAGGGATCAGCGCAGACTTTTTTGTTGATGAAATTCTGTTGCAAACGATCGGTGTAAAAGAACTGGTAATAGGCTACGACTATGCTTTTGGCAAAGGACGTGGAGGCAATATCGATTTTTTGAAAAACCAGGGAGAAGAAAAAGGCTTTTCCGTGACTGTGGTAGAGGCTCATTATGAAAATGATATGCTGGTCAGTTCTACAAAGGTCAGAGAACTGGTGTCAGAAGGCAGAATGGCAGACGCCAGGGTATTGCTTGGAAGGTATTATCAAATCCGTGGTGAGGTTCAGTTGGGAAAGCAGCGCGGTGGAAAAGAAATTGGTTTTCCCACGGCAAATCTGCATATAGACAGGGAAGATCTGATCACAAAGATGGGTGTTTATGTGTGTCAGGTTATCTGTGAAGGGAAATGTTACGGTGGTGTACTTAATATAGGGGTCAATCCAACTTTTGGTGAAGAACGTCTGGTGGCAGAGACGCATATTTTTGATTTTGATCAGGATATTTACGGGAAACCGATAAAAGTGAATTTATTAAGGTTTTTACGTGGCGAACAGAAATTTTCCGGGATTGCAGAGTTGTCCACTCAGATAGCCAAAGATGTTGAACAGGCAAAAGAGATTTTAATTCAGCAGCAAAAAGAGCTGACCATTTCCTGTGGAGAACAATTTAACCGATAGTGTTGTTTTGACGATCCTGAACAGGGGGTTTTTCTCCTTGCATGTCGGCGGATGGTGTCTATAGTGTAGTCGCTCCAGCATTGGAATGCAGGGGCTGGTGTTGTGTTCTAGGCCTTGTGTTGCAGAGGGTTTTTGTTTTGGGCCTTGTGCATAACGCTTTAATATTTATAGAGATAGAGGGGAATTATGTCTGAAGATACCTTGGAAGCTTTGAGTGAAGATCTGCCAACAGTTATTGCAGAGATGGAAAAAAAGTGCAAACAGGCACCGGATAATGTAGTCGCTTTTCATCATCTTGGACTTGTTTATATGAAGGCAGGAAGAATAGATGATGCAATTGAGGCCCTAGAAAAGTGCATTGAGATTGATGATCAGGCCAATCAGCCCATGATCAATCTTGGAGCCATCTACTTTGGTCAGGGAAATCTGGATAAAGCCCAGGAATTGAATGAAATGGCAATTAAGGTGCAGCCGGATACTTCTGCTCAGGCATACGCAAACCTGGGATTGATCTGGCAGCAGCGTAATGAGCTGGATAAATCTATTGCCGCCTATGATAAGGCCATTCAATACGATCCGAATCTTGCAACAGTGTGGATGAATTTGACTTCCGTGCTCACAATGAAAGGTGAGGATGATCGTGCTTTAAAATCCGCGACTAAGGCAACCGAACTGGAGCCTGATTCAGCCCTTGCCCAAAATAATCTGGCAGTGGCGCTTTTTTTCAGTGGCGACTATGCCACAGCAAAGAATCACATGGAAAAAGCCAAAGAATTGGGCTACTCTGTTGATCCTAATTTTGAGTCCAGCCTGGAAGAGAAACTCGCTTAATCGAATTGATGAACAGTCTGCTGGTATCAGGTAGTTGAATAATAATGAAAAAACAAAAATTAACCACTGCCCCGTGGTGTCCCTTCTGTGGCCAGAAAGTTGGTCGTGCCACAGATGCTATTGAAAGAAAAATGCAGGAGTTTCAGGTGGGCCGATGTCAGTGTGGTGCTGTGTACACATGTGATCCCACCGGACATAATATTGGCTCGGCAATGGTTGAGACCCTGGTTTTTGCCTGTAATGATAACTGGGATTTTGCCTGGGACCTGATGCCTGAAGATGATTATCTGACAGGCCGAGTCGAAGATTATGATGAAATTACTCATCAGGTTGTGAATACAAGAAATATTGATGGGCGCCCTGTTCGTGGTGTACTTTATTTTGTTCGGCTTCACACAGAGATTGCAGAGATAGCCAGACGGGTAAAAGAGAAAAAAAATGCACTTGCCCGGGAGAGTACAGAACCTGTCGCGAAAGTAGAGGAAATTGCCGCTGCGCAGGCACCGGAGCCACAACTTGACCCCAAAAGAGTGAAGGTGAAAGCGACCAAAAAGGTAGTTACAGAAGCAAGAAACAAGCTTGATATCGACACTCTTGTCATGCTCTGTTATGACAATAAAAAGACTTTACGTCTGCTGCAGCGCCTCCTGTATGATGTTGACGAGGCGCGTCGCTGGGAGACAGCATGGGTGATTGGCCAGGTCTGTTCGCGTGTTGCAAGCAAAATGCCCGGCCAGGTTTCTGAGCTTATCCATCGGCTGTTCGAGGCCTGTTCCGATTCTGCGGCTGCGCCATGGGGAATGATTGAGACTTTAGGCGAAATCATTGCAGGTAGGCCTGATATTTTCGGCGCTTTTACACGGCATTTACTTAACTATATGGGGGATGAATCCACTCAGGTTCAGGTGGTCTGGGCTCTTTCCAGAATTGCAGAAACACGACCTGACCTGATCCGGGAAACCCCTTTTTTCAATCTATTTCATTTTCTCAATCACCCTAAAGCGGAAATACGTGGTATTGTGGCCCAGTTGCTGGGTCGAATACGGGCCAAAGAGGTGAGTATGCAGCTCATGGGGCTGGGTTCTGATCAGGAAACCCTGGTTATCTGGGAAAAAGGAAAAGCGATAGAATACACGGTTTCTGATTTGGTGAATGTGGCATTGGCACAGATCAGTAAAGGAGATAATTGAAATGGTAGGCAATATTCAACCGATGGCAGACATAAAGAAAGCTGGCCAGAAGGAAGAAAAAAAACGTTCTTCGGACCCGGTTCAGGCTGAGTATGAAGATGGGATGGAATTTTTGAGGGATAATGATTTGGCTCAGGCAGCTGCTGCTTTCCATAATGCCCTTCGTGGTTTTGAAGAAAGAAAATACCAGGATGGGATAGCCAATGCTTCTAACCAGCTGGGTAATGTGTGTCTTGAAAAAGGTGAGTTTGAGAAAGCTAAAGAGCATTACATGAGAGCCTGGGAAATCTGTGATCGTTTTGATGATCCCATGAGTCTGCTGGCACTCTCCAACCAGCTGGTTGTTGTTCATCGCGGCTTAAATGATAATGCAAAGGCTCTGGAAATCTGTTTTGATATGCTGGAAACCCATAACCTGAATAATAACCCTCAGGATACTGTGGCCACAATGGAAATCATCGCTGATATTTATCTGTCACAGGATGAGAAAACAAAGGCGGCTGATACATACCGTACTATTGCTTCAATTCATAAAAATTTTAATCATAAGACCAGTGCTGGAAAATTTCTAGCCAGAGCCAGTGAGCTTGAAACCGAGGCAAAATAAGGGTCGTAAAACATAATGTTTACAGGCATCATAGAGGGAACAGGCAAATTACTTTCAAAGCGCAATACTGGCGGTGGTATGGCTTTTGACCTGGAAGCAGGATTCGACCTCGTCAATCCCGAGGAAGGTGAATCCATTGCAGTGAATGGTGTCTGTCTAACAGCATACAACATAGACGGAAGAAAATTCACAGTTGATGTTTCTCCTGAAAGTCTTTCCCGTACAACTCTTGGGAAGATTGCAGTGGGTGGCAGCCTGAATATGGAGAGAGCGCTCCAGCTTTCTGATCGACTTGGTGGTCATATTGTTTCCGGTCATGTTGATTGCGTGGCAAGCGTTCTTGATCGTCAGCCTAAAGGTGATTTTACTCTGTTTTCCTTTGGATTTCCTAAGGAGTTCGGACGTTATGTTATCGAAAAAGGTTCTGTCACCATTGATGGTGTTAGCTTGACGGTAAATAGCTGTGGTGCTGATACATTTGAAGTTTCCATTATTCCCCATACCCTGCAGATAACAACACTTGGTATGCTGAAGCGGGGGAGCAAGGTGAATATTGAAGTGGATATTATTGGTAAATATGTTGAAAAGATGCTTTTGCCAAAAGATCCGGGTGGTGGAAAAACTGTTATTGATAAAACCATAAATGAAGCATTTCTAGCTGAAAATGGATTTGTTTAAGCGGTTCTATCGTTTGCTTTTGAAAAATTAGATAAATAGGTTGGTCGTTATGGCAGTTAGCACAATTGATGAAGTTATAGAAGATATACGAGCTGGGAAGATGGTGATCCTTGTTGATGATGAAGATCGTGAAAATGAAGGTGATCTGTATATGGCAGCTTCTGCTGTTACACCTGAGGCAATTAACTTCATGGCAACACATGGAAGGGGTCTCATCTGCCTTACTTTGAGTCCGGATCTGATTGACAAGCTTGAGCTGCCCATGATGGTTTCCGACAATAAGTCGCCGTATGGTACAGGGTTCACCATCAGCATTGAAGCAAGGACAGGGGTGACCACAGGTATCTCCGCAGCTGACAGAGCGCGCACAATTGAGGCTGCAGTGGCACCTGATGCCAAAGCCAGCGATATTATCAGCCCCGGCCATATCTTTCCATTGCGTGCCCGTAAGGGAGGCGTACTTGTTCGTCTTGGTCAGACAGAGGGATCTGTTGACCTTTCCCGTCTTGCAGGACTCACTACGGCTGGAGTGATTTGTGAAATCATGAAAGAAGACGGAACCATGGCCAGAATGCCTGATCTTGAGAAGTTTGCTGGAGAGCATGATTTGAAGATCTGTACCATTGCCGACCTGGTAGCCTATCGTCTGCGAGAAGATATTCTTGTTCATCGCGCTGCCGAAGCGAGAATTCCCACAGATCATGCCGGGGAATTTAAGGCTGTTGTGTATAAGAATGATGTTGATTCTTTTGAACATCTTGCACTGGTTAAAGGTGAAATCGATTCGGAGAAAAAGGTGCTTGTCAGGGTTCATTCCGAATGTTTGACCGGTGATGTGTTTGGCTCTGCCCGTTGTGATTGCGGTGATCAGCTGCATGCAGCCATGCGGATGATCGATCAGGAAGGAACCGGCATTGTTTTGTACATGCGTCAGGAAGGAAGAGGAATTGGTCTGGTTAACAAAATCAAGGCGTACGCGCTGCAGGATGGAGGACTGGACACTGTAGAGGCAAACCATAAACTTGGCTTCAAAGCCGATCTTCGTGATTATGGAATCGGCGCCCAGATTCTACGGGATCTTGGGGTGCGAAGAATGAGTCTTATAACGAACAATCCTAAGAAAATTATAGGACTTGAAGGGTATGGCATAGAAGTTGTCAACCGTTTTCCAATTGAGATGGAAGCCAGTGACGAAAATAAAGGCTATCTCCAGTGCAAGAGGGACCGTATGGGGCACCTGATTGAGGTTGATGATTGAAAATCTTCCGACCAGATATGTTATCCGTAAGAATTTAATCAAGATAAATTCGTAAAAAAGTCTAAATATAAGATGGATTTGTAAAAAACTTCATTTTCGAGACACGTTTGTACCCCAAGGGCACTTCCTTTAGGCGCACAACGAAGAAGATGAAGAGTTTTTATGAATCCATCAATCAAGGAAAGTGAAGAAAATGGCAAATTATATAGAAGGCAACCTAAAAGCTGACGGAAAGAAGTTTGGAATTATCGTTGCTCGTTTCAATTCTTTTATTTCTGAAAAACTACTTGAAGGTGCACTAGACAGCCTGCTCCGTTCCGGTGCTGCAGATGATGATATTGATGTGGTACGGGTTCCTGGCGCGTATGAAATACCTTTGATTGCCAAGAAAATGGCAACAGCTCAAAAATATGATGCAGTCATCTGTCTTGGAGTGGTTATCCGCGGGGCAACACCTCATTTTGATGTTGTGGTAAACGAAGTTGCCAAGGGATCTGCCCAAGTTGGCCTTGATACAGGTGTTCCTGTTCTTTTTGGTGTCTTAACAACAGAAACCATAGAACAGGCCATTGAACGATCAGGAACCAAAGCCGGTAACAAGGGCGCCGAAGTTGCTGTTGCCGCCATTGAAATGGCCGACTTGATTAGTAAGTTTCAATAAACATTTGATGCATATTGGATTTCATGTTCCTGGTGGTTTGATTGTAAAGTTTCTTTGCCATGCTGCAGATTGCTAACAATTAAAGTACCGGGAATTTTTGTTCTTTGATTCTATTACCTTTTTAAGCAAAGTAAAAAATGGGCATACGTCGAAAATCACGTGAAGCTGTTTTACAGTTTCTTTTCCAGGATGACTTTAAAGGTTTTGAAGTCGGTTCTGAAACACAGCTGGAACAGCGTTTTGCTGATTTTTGTTCTCTGTATGATGTGCAGAGGAAGGCGCGCCCCTATGCTGTGGAATTGCTGGAAGGTGTCTATCGTGAGCGTTCAGAAATTGATGCGGCAATCTCCAGTCACGCCAGCAACTGGCGTTTGGAACGTATTGATGTGACAGATAGAAATATTCTCCGGATCGCAGTATATGAAATGTTCCATAAAAGTGATGTTCCTCCGGAAGTTGCCATCAATGAGGCTGTGG
The DNA here is from genome assembly GCA_015662865.1 of Desulfocapsa sulfexigens. Taxonomy (GTDB): domain Bacteria; phylum Desulfobacterota; class Desulfobulbia; order Desulfobulbales; family Desulfocapsaceae; genus Desulfocapsa; species Desulfocapsa sulfexigens_B. The sequence goes on along the minus strand of DQTH01000076.1, from coordinate 12,317 downwards.
AAATAGCCAAACGCTTTTGTGGAGATGATTCACCCTCCTTTGTAAACGGCATCCTTGATGCAATCAAAGTCCAGGCAACTTCATAATTCTCAATTTTTATCAGTTTCACCCCCTTTCCCCCTGTCGTGAATGTTTAACCTGATGCTACGGCAGGAGTGGCTACGGTACTTTCGTGATATGTTTCTACGCTCTGCTGTTTTTTGTGAATTTGGCTAAGCCGTATCGACCACTTACCATCTTGCATTTTTCTATAAATCGATTAGATCAATTGTCACTTATTTCCTTTTCATTTTAATCCTGCAATCGAGCTTTTTTCATTTGTAGAATTTCTAACCTCAAGTGATTCTATCATGGCACAAGATAGTAAAAAAACGCGTCCCAGTCTGAAGCAGGAGGCTGCTGCTGTTTTTGGAATTTTCATATCTCTGTTTCTCTTTTTAAGTCTTTTTTCAACAAGTTTGGCAAGTAATGGAAACTGGGGTGGGGAAATAGGAACCCTGATCGCTCAGGTTCTAATGGGAGTAACCGGGTGGGGCGCTTACCTCCTGTCCGGTCTTCTTCTCCTGTTGTCTTTTCTGTTTTTCAGCCCGAGAATGTCTTTTGAGCGCCTGCCGCAGATTACTGCTGGCCTGACAGGTGCTGTTCTCTCCTCATGTTCTCTTTTTTCCTCGCTCTCCCTGAAAGGATTGGCGACAGTGGAGGCCGGTGGAGCTGTTGGTAAAACAGTCTTTACTGTCCTGAAGTCACTGGTCGGAGGGCCCGGCTCAGTGTTGTTTTTGCTTTTGATTTTTCTTGTCTCATTAATGCTTTCAACCCAGTTTTCTCCATACCAGCTTGGTGCATTTGTTTGGCGCATGGTGAAGAAAATCGGAAATGGAATGAAGCAGCTTTTTCTCTCAGGGAGAGATAGAAGGGCTGTCAAAAATGAGGCGAAAAAAAAGAAACAGGCAGAAAGTGTAAGGAAAAAAACACCCAGAGTACAACCTGTGGTGAGCAAAGATGATGAAGTGATTGAACCCGCCAGCCCATCTGCTGGAATGCCTGTTGTTAAAGAGCTGGCAAGAACAGTTGAAACAACAGCTGAAGATGAGGCTTTTGCCGCCAATCCAATTGCCAGGGGAGACTGGAAATTACCCCCACTTAGTTTTCTTAAAAAGCCGATTAATGCAGAAGAAAAGGTGGATAAAGAAGTTTATTATCAGGTTTCAAAACAGCTTGAGCAGAAATTAAAGAATTTTGGAGTTTCAGGCAAAGTTGTTGGGATTTCGCCAGGCCCGGTTGTTACAACCTACGAATATTCCCCTGCACCAGGGGTAAAGATTAACAAGATTGTCGGTCTTGCCGATGATCTGGCTCTTGGACTCAAGGCCCAGTCTGTGAGGGTAGTTGGCTCGGTCCCTGGCAAGGCCGCTCTTGGCATAGAAATACCAAATCCCATTCGATCTGTTGTGTATATTCGTGATTTGCTGTCATCAGATGAATTTCGTAATGGAAAGGATAAGATTGCAATCGTACTTGGCCTTGACGTGGTAGGGAGTCCTTCCATTGCCAATCTTGCCAAAATGCCTCATCTTCTCATCGCCGGGGCAACAGGTGCCGGTAAGAGTGTTGCGATAAATACGATCATTGCCTCTATATTATATAACGCAACCCCTGAAGAGGTCCGACTTCTTATGGTGGACCCCAAGCGCATCGAATTATCGGGGTATGAAGGAGTTCCGCATCTTCTCCATCCTGTGGTGGTTGAGCCGAAACTTGCTTCACGTGCCTTGATGTGGGCTGTGAGAGAGATGGAGAGACGATATAAGCTTTTAGAAGAGGCCAGAGTAAAGAGTTTTGATTCTTACAATGAATCTTCAGAGGAAAAGCTTCCCTATATAGTTATAATTGTTGATGAGCTTGCTGATCTTATGATGGTTGCCTCAAAAGATGTGGAGGCTTCAATTGCCCGGTTGGCACAGATGGCAAGAGCTGCAGGCATGCACCTTATTCTCGCAACACAAAGGCCCTCTGTTGATGTTTTGACAGGGTTGATAAAGGCTAATTTCCCAACAAGAATTTCCTTTAAAGTATCCTCAAAAGTCGATTCAAGAACGATCCTCGACGCATCGGGTGCAGAGCATCTTCTTGGAGCCGGAGATATGCTTTATCTGGCAAACGGCTCTTCAAGTCTGCAGCGTGTACACGGCGCTTATATTTCTGAGGCAGAAACCGAAGCAATTGTGAACTTTTTAAAAGAGCAGGGTAATGCCAATTATGACGAGACTGTAACTGCTGCAGTGGAAGATGAGGGAAACAGTGGCGAAACATTGGAAGATGAAGACTATGATGAACGTTATGATGAGGCAGTGAAAATCGTATGTGAGTCTGGTCAGGCCTCGATTTCAATGGTGCAGAGACGTATGCGGGTAGGCTACAATCGGGCGGCCAGAATGATAGAAAAAATGGAGCGGGAAGGAGTGGTCGGACCGGCAGATGGTGCACGGCCACGTGAGGTTCTGGTGCGAAATAATTACACCGGAGAGCTCTAGCCGGGGCAGGTTAAATTCTCTTGACAATTATTAGTCAACAATATATAAATTGTAACTTGTGAAAATGAGTGATGGTTCATTTAGTGGGGTCAATGTGCTAGGTGTTCGTAACTTATTGGAAGTATAATGTTTTGTGTTGGTAGGAATTTTACGGAAAAGTCAATCATATTTCGTAAATGTTCTTAAAGTTAGTGGTTATAGTTGGCCCGGTCGGTTCCGGGTCGCAAAAGTAAAATAAACTGAGGAGGTAGTTTAATGCCAAGTTATGTAGATCCTTCCAAGTGCGATGGTTGCAAGGGTGGAGACAAGACTGCATGTATGTACATCTGTCCCAACGACCTGATGGTGCTTAACAAAGAAGAAATGAAGGCCTACAACCAGGAGCCTGACGCATGTTGGGAATGTTACTCTTGTGTTAAAATTTGTCCGCAGGGCGCAATCTTTGTTCGTGGTTACGATGACTTCGTACCCATGGGCGGTCAGGTTCACCCAATGCGTAGTGCAGATTCCATTATGTGGACCGTTAAATTCCGTAACGGTAACATGAAACGTTTCAAGTTTCCTGTTCGTACCACAGCTGAAGGTGCTGCTAACGCATATCCAGGTGAGAAGGGTGGTAATTTGGATGATGAGTGCTTGCTCCTCGAGTCCGATCTGCCAACCCCTAAATAATTCTCCCTCAGAATTTTTGAGAAGAATCGACTGAATTATTTTAAAATCATTTTGAATCTATAAGGAGATTTAAATATGGCGTTACCAAATAAACCCAATGGCGAGATAGATGCCGTTGTCGATCCCGAGATCGTGGAGCACGACGTTGATGTACTCATCGTCGGTGGTGGTATGGCTGCTTGCGGTACTGCTTTTGAGATCAAAAAATGGGCTGGCGATGATCTGAAGATTGTTCTTTGTGATAAAGCTTCCATGGAGCGTTCCGGTGCTGTTGCACAGGGTCTTTCCGCGATCAACACCTACATTGGTGAGAATCCAATCGAAAGCTACGTGAAGATGGTTCGTAATGACCTGATGGGCGTTGTTCGTGAAGATCTTATCTATGACTGTGGTCGTCACGTTGATGAGTCTGTTAAACTGTTCGAAGAATGGGGACTCCCTGTGTGGAAGAAAGATGCAGACGGCGAGAATCTTGACGGTTCCAAGCCTGCTCCAACCCTGCGTGAAGGTGGAACTCCTGTACGTACAGGTAAATGGCAGATCATGATCAACGGTGAGTCCTACAAATGTATCGTTGCTGAGCCTGCTAAAGCTGCCCTTGGTGAAGAGAACTGTCTCGAGCGTATTTTTATCGTAAAAATGCTTCTTGACAAAAACAAAGCCAATCAGATTGCTGGTGCTGTTGGTTTCTCCACCCGTGAGAACAAAGTTCATGTTTTCCGTTGCAAAACCGCACTTGTTGCTTGTGGTGGTGCTGTAAACATCTTCCGTCCCCGGTCTACCGGTGAGGGTAAAGGTCGTGCATGGTATCCCGTATGGAATGCTGGTTCCACCTACACCATGTGTGGACAGGTTGGCGCTACCATGACCATGATGGAAAATCGTTTCACCCCTGCTCGTTTTAAAGATGGATACGGACCTGTTGGTGCGTGGTTCCTTCTTTTCAAAGCTAAAGTACAGAATGGTCTTGGTGAGTTCTATGCAAACAGTGACTCTGTAAAAGATGAGCTTGCTAAGTTCATGCCTTACGGTGCATCTGCTGTAACACCTACTTGTCTTCGTAACCATCTGATGGTTAATGAGTTCAAAGCAGGTCGTGGACCAATCTACATGGCTACTGACGTTGCTCTTAACGCTTTCCTTGACGAGCGTCGTGATGCTGGAATGGACGAGAAATCTCTGAAAAAATTCTGGAAACATCTCGAGTCTGAAGCATGGGAAGATTTCCTTGACATGTCCGTTGGACAGGCTGGCCTCTGGGCTGGTGCCAACGTAGAGCCTGAGAAAGTAGGTTCTGAGATTATGCCAACCGAGCCTTACCTCCTTGGCTCTCACTCCGGTTGCTGTGGTATCTGGACTTCCGGTCCTGACGAAGACTGGGTCCCAAGTGTTGATGGTACACGTGCTCATCAGTACAAATGGGGATACAACCGTATGACAACAGTTGACGGACTCTTCACCGCTGGTGATGGTGTTGGTGCTTCTGGTCATAAGTTCTCCTCAGGTGCTCATGCTGAAGGACGTATCGTTGCAAAACAGATGGTTAAATTCTGTCGTGACAATGCTGATTTCAAACCAGAGCTGATGCAGACTCCTCAGGAACTTGCTGACGAAGTTTACGCTCCTGTTAGACTTTACAACGAGCATGTTGGTGCTTCCACAGCTGCTGATGTAAACCCCAACTACTGTAAACCTGCAGGTATCATGATGCGTCTCATGAAAGCTACCGATGAGTATGGTGGTGGTGTTGCGACATACTACATGACCTCTGGTAAGCTTCTGGGAATCTGTATGGATCTTCTCGAGCTTCTTCGTGAAGATGCTGCGAAAATGGCTGCAGGTGATCTGCATGAGCTGCTTCGCGCATGGGAGAACTACCATCGTATCTGGTGTGTTGAGATGCATATCCGTCACATCCAGTTCCGTGAAGAGTCCCGTTACCCAGGATTCTACTACAGATCTGATTTCCCAACCGTTGATGACGAAAACTGGAAGTGTTTCGTTAACTCCACCTTCAATCCTGAGACCCAGGAATGGCTGTGTGAGAAGGTTGAGTGTATCAATATCGTAGAGACCGACCCCTGGCTGTAATTCCAGGCGTTAGTAAGTACGGTTGAAGTGAAAATCTCCAGGAGTCCTCGGACTCCTGGAGATTTTTGGTATATACAGGTTGTGATTGACTAGAGGAAAGGATGAAGAGATTATTCCTTTATTCTGGTGAGTTACAATGTTAAAAAAAAGAGCCTTTGATTCTTGAATTTGGTTGTGTTGAAATTGAAGCTCCTTGAATGTCTGGTGTGTTCTGCTAGGCGGAATTGGCGTTCTCAAAGGTAAATATTAAGAGTACTAATGGAGGTTGGTATGACTGACGAGCAAGGCACTTCAGGTGCAATTTTGGTCGTAGGCGGTGGTATCAGCGGGCTCACTGCAGCCCTTGAAGCCGCTGAAGTCGGAAATGATGTGTTTCTGGTCGAAAAGAATGCTTATTTCGGCGGCCGTGTAGCACAGTTGAATCAGTATTTTCCAAAACTGTGTCCGCCTAGCTGTGGATTGGAAATCAACTTTAAGCGTGTAAAGGATAATCGTCGTATCCGTACCTACACCATGACCAGTGTTACTGCTGTGTCTGGTGGACCAGGGAGTTACGAGGTTACACTTGAAACCGCACCCCGCTACGTTAACAGCAACTGTACAGCCTGTGGTGATTGTGCAGATGCATGTCCTGATGAAATTGACAATGAGTTCAACTTTGGAATGAATAAATCCAAAGCAGCTTATCTCCCACATGAGATGGCCTTTCCACGTCGCTATGTAATTAATAAAGATGCACTCTCTGAAGAAGGTGCAGCAGCAGTAAAATCTGCCTGTAAGTATAACGCAGTAGATCTCGATATGGCGACTGACACTAAAACTATCAATGTAGCATCTATTATCTGGGCAACCGGTTGGAATCCTTACGATCCAACCAAAATGGACAGATTGAAGTACAATGAGTCCGATGCCATTGTTACCAATATGATGATTGAAAGAATGGCTGCCCCTGGTGGCCCTACTGATGGCAAAATTCTTCGTCCAGGTGACAACAAAGAACCTGAATCCTTTGCCTTTATCCAATGCGCAGGATCCCGTGATGAAAATCATCTTGAATACTGTTCTTACATCTGTTGTATGGCCACATTCAAACAGATGACATATATCAGGGAAAGATATCCAGAAGCCAAAATTTATGTTTTCTACATCGACCTTCGTACTCCTGGAAAATATGAGAAATTCCGCGAGAAACTAATGAACGATGAGAACTCAACCTTTATCAAAGGTAAAGTCGCCGAGATGATTCCGGAGTCAGATGGTTCTGTCACAGTTGTTGCTGAAAATGCAGTAACTGGTGAGAAGGTTAAACAGAACGTAGATATGGCAGTTCTTGCAACTGGTATGCAGCCTTCTCTTGCAGCTGGTGCCCCTGTTGCACTTGATATGGATCCGAGTGGTTTTGTTAACTCAAATTCCGAGACTGGCGTATTGTCCGCAGGCTGTGCAAGCAGAGCTGCAGATGTTGTTACCAGCAATCAGTCAGCCACCGCTGCTGCCCTGAAGGCAATTCAGGTTTCCAGGAGGTCATAATCAATGGATAAGAAAATTTGTACCTATATATGTACAGGTTGTGGCATTGGAGAAGCACTCGATATTGAGGCGCTCTCAGGTGTTATAACCAGTGAGATGGCTCAAGAATGCAAGACCTTTGCAAACCTTTGTAGTCCCGAAGGGCGTGCTTTTCTTGAGAATGAGAAAAAAGCTGAAGGTATCAATACTTTTACTATCTGTGCATGTTCGCCTCGCGTAATGCAAAGCGAATTTGACATGGGTGACGATACCATTACCGTTCGTTGTAACCTTCGTGAACAGGTTGTATGGGCAGCAGGTGAGCCTGAAGAAGGACAGGAAGAATATTTCAAGGAATGGCTTCAGGAGACAGCATCTGATTACGCGCGTATGGCCTGCACCCGTGCTGCTAAAACTGAAATGCCAGAACCCTATGAAATGGAATCCATGAATAAGGATATCCTTGTAATGGGTGGTGGTATTGCTGGTATCACTGCTGCTGTTGAAGCTTCCAAAGCCGGTTCAAAAGTTACCATCATAGAAAAAACTGATGTACTTGGCGGTAAGGCAAACGGCTGGGTGAAACAGTTCCCAACCTCATATCCCTATGCAGAGCTCGAAGATAATTCTATTGCTTCGATGATTGCAGAAGTAGAAGCTGATGCCAATATCACTGTTAAAACATCCACTGAAGTAGCAAGAATTGGTGGTGCTCCAGGTGATTTTCAAGTCACTTTGAAAGCAGCTGGTACTAAGTCAGAATGGGATGCCCCAGAAAAAGTTGGTGTTGATGAACAGGATCTGATCGATAAAGGCGAGATGGAAGATCCAAACGCCGGACTCAAACCATACGGCGAAGCAAACGATGGCGCTGATGTTTTCGGTGCTGTAGTTCTTGCTACAGGTTGGATCCCCGCCGATGTTTCTGAATACGAGCATCTCGGATATGGAAGCAATGATAAAGTTGTAACCAATGCTGAATTTGAAGCCATGGCCAAAAACGGTCAGCTTGATGGCCTCAATAGAGTTGCTTTTGTAATGAGCCCCGGTGCTGAAGATAATGATCAGGACTTTCCTTACGCCAACTCTGTAACCTCAATGGTTGCCTTGAAACAGGCAAAATATGTTCGTGAGAATAATGAAGATGCTCAGGCATACATTCTCTATCAGCATATGCGCACACCTGGCAACATGGAGCTGTTTTACAAAGGTGTTCAGATGGATGACGGAATTTTCATGACCAAGGCCACCGTAACAGGTATTGAAGGTGGAACCGTTCATGCAAAGGATACTCTTCTTGGTGAAGATCTTGATCTTGATGTGGATCTGGTTGTTCTCGCAGCTGGTATGGTACCCACCACTAGGGATGAGAGTACCATCAATCTTGCCTATCGTCAGGGTCCTGCTTTCCTTGATTTGGACCTTTTCGACGGATATGCCGATTCTCATTTCATCTGCTTTCCATACGAGACCCGGCGTACCGGTATTTACGCATGTGGTGGCGTTAGAAAAGCCATGAATATGCAGGAAACCATGGACGATGCAACCGGTGCAGCTTTAAAAGCTATTCAGAGTATTGAGTCTGCTGATCGTGGCGTTTCTGTCCATCCTCGTTCTGGTGATAAAACTTTCCCTGAATTTTTCTTTCAGAGATGTACTCAGTGTAAGCGCTGTACTGAGGAATGTCCCTTTGGTGCACTTGATGATGATGAAAAGGGAACACCGCTTCCGAAGCCATCTCGCTGTCGTCGCTGTGGTACTTGTATGGGGGCCTGCCCTGAGCGTATCATTGGATTCAAAGATTATAATGTAGATCTTATCGGATCTATGATTAAAGCCATTGAAGTACCGGAAGATGATGACGATAAACTTCGGATTCTCATCTTCGCCTGTGAAAATGATGCCTATCCGGCATTGGATATGGCCGGAATGCGTAATCATAAATTCAACCATATGATCCGTTTTATTCCGGTTCGTTGTCTTGGTTCCGTGAATATGGCCTGGATCCGTGATGCTTTGTCTGCTGGACTTGACGGTGCAATGCTTCTTGGTTGTAAATATGGTGATGACTACCAGTGTCACTTTGTCAAAGGTTCTGAAATTGCAAACACTCGTATGGCAAATATCGGTGATACACTCTCAACACTCGGCCTTGAGCCTGAGCGTGTACGGTCCGAGTCCGTAGCGATTACAGACTATGATAAAGTTTCTGAACTCGTAAATGATTTTGTTGACGAGATTGTTGAACTCGGTGCAAATCCATTCAAGGGCTTCTAGTCTGTCTTTTTGACGGGTACTGGTGTGACTCTGCTTGCAAAAATGAGAGAACACCAGTACCATATCCCATTAAATTGAAGACTATTGTTTTTATAATTATTGTTATAAGACTTGAGTAGAGAACAGGAGGAGTAGAACCATGAATGTTCAACCGGATTTAGATTTTATTAGATATTTGAAAACAGCTGGCGGCGACACGATGAAGAAGTGTTACCAGTGTGCCACCTGTTCTGTAGTTTGTCCTCTTTCCACAGAGGAACATCCCTTTCCACGGCAGGAAATGATCTGGTCAGGATGGGGTATGAAAGACAAGCTTGTCACTGATCCCAATGTTTATCTTTGTCATCAGTGTGGTGACTGTACAGCATACTGTCCACGTGGCGCCAAACCAGGCGATGTGCTTGGTGCAATCCGGGCATATGCATACAGTGCACTTGGCTGGCCAACTGGTCTTGCAAAACTTGCATCAAGTGCCAAGGGATTACCGATGCTTATTGCAATTCCATCGGTTATTATTTTTGTCCTTTGGGCCATTTCAGGTGGAATGACTATTCCTGGAAGTGAGGAGTTTTCCAAATATGGATATCAGCATTTCTTTGGTCACTGGGATTTCCACTGGCTGTCAAAGAATGTTGCTTTTATTGACTTTTTTATGCTTGGCGCCGCTGGTCTTGCCGTTTTCGCTTCCTTTAAGGGTGTGACTACATTATGGAATAGTATGGTTGAGCGCGAAGGTGTTGACTCTAACTTTAAACCTTCTTTAAACCAGATGGTTAAAGAGTTTTTGTGGCCTTCTATTATTGAGATCGTACAGCACAGCCGTTTTAAAGAATGTATCACAAATCGTGATCGTGAAGTTGGTCATAAACCTTTGATGTGGGCATTTGGCGGTTTGTTTGTTGTTACAGTATGGTCTGCTTTTGCCAACGATGTTCTCGGACTTTGGGTTCCGAGCCTGCATGGTCCGATGTCAGTATGGAACCCTGTAAAGATCTTGGCCAATGTATCTGCTGTTGCCATGATTGTAGGTTGTGGAATCCTCTGGATGAACCGTGCAGAAGCTGAAGCAAAAGATAATCTAACCCCTACCTTCTTCGATTGGTTTCTTATCTGGGAAATCATGGCAGTTGGGGCTACCGGACTCCTTGCAGAGGTTGCCAGATGGGCAGGCCTTGCAGCACCGGGATATATTCTTTATTTCATTCATCTTGTGACTGTAATGATGCTGTTTATGTATATGCCATATACCAAATTCGCTCATTTGATTTATCGTACCACTGCAATGACGTTTGAAAAATATAGAGATAGTTCTTTTGTTAAAAATCCACTTGATGAATAGCAGAATTCAATAAGCAGGTTTTAAAGGCTGTGCTTCCGAGCACAGCCTTTTTTTTTGTGAGAAAACAACTATTATTTCTCACACCAATTCAATGGTACAAGAAAAATAATTGATTTTTGAAAAAAAGGATTGTAAAAAAAAAACTTTTGGGTATATTCTTTCAGCTTGTACGCTGGCGTAGCTCAATTGGCAGAGCACCTGATTTGTAATCAGGATGTTGCGGGTTCAAGTCCCATCGCCAGCTCCAGTTGCACTAGATACTTGGTTTATATCCAATAGACAACACTGTTGGAGTATGCAGGTGTAGTTATAAAGTTGTGGAGGGGTTCCCGAGTGGCCAAAGGGAACAGACTGTAAATCTGTCGTCAGAGACTTCGGAGGTTCGAATCCTCCCCCCTCCACCACCTAGTACTTCATATTAACAGAGCAGATATTATTGCGGGAATAGCTCAATTGGTAGAGCATCAGCCTTCCAAGCTGAGGGTTGCGAGTTCGAGTCTCGTTTCCCGCTCCATTTGAACAGGTGCTATATAGGGCGTCGTATTTTTATTCTATAGTGAATTTTTGGGCCCACGTAACTCAGTGGTAGAGTACCTCCTTGGTAAGGAGGAAGTCACCGGTTCAAGTCCGGTCGTGGGCTCCATAATCAGTCGGTTACTTGGTACCGGCTGGCATGTTGAATTCTTGTCTGAGGAGACACGCTGATGGCAAAGGAAAAATTTGAGCGGACAAAGCCGCATGTCAATGTAGGAACAATCGGGCATATCGATCATGGTAAGACCACGTTGACCGCAGCAATCACCCGTGTGCTTTCAACAAAAGGTCAAGCTGATTTCACTGATTTCAGTGACATCGATAAGGCTCCTGAAGAAAAAGAGCGTGGAATCACCATTGCCACAGCGCATGTTGAGTATGAGACCGAAAAGCGTCACTATGCCCATGTTGACTGTCCCGGACATGCTGATTACATCAAGAACATGATCACCGGTGCGGCCCAGATGGATGGTGCTATTCTGGTTGTGGGTGCCGATGACGGTCCCATGCCCCAGACCCGTGAGCATATCCTGCTTGCCCGTCAGGTTGGTGTACCGTCGATGGTCATCTTCTTAAATAAATGTGACATGGTCGACGATGAGGAGCTGATCGAACTGGTTGAGATGGAGCTTCGTGAGCTGCTCGACAAGTACGATTTTCCCGGCGATGACACTCCGATCATTCACGGCTCCGCTTTGCAGGCTCTTGAGAATCCTGAAGACGAGGAAAAGGCCAAGTGCATCTGGGAGTTGGTGGAAGCAATCGACACCTGGGTACCGGAACCGAAACGTGACATTGACAAGCCGTTTCTGATGCCGGTCGAGGATGTTTTTTCCATTTCCGGTCGTGGTACGGTTGCCACCGGACGTGTGGAGCGCGGTATCATCCATATCGGTGACGAGATAGAGATTGTCGGCATTCGTGACACGCAGAAGACCACGATTACCGGTGTTGAAATGTTTCGCAAGATACTTGACGAGGGACAGGCTGGTGATAACATCGGTGCCCTGCTTCGCGGAACCAAGCGTGAAGAGGTAGTCCGGGGCCAGGTTCTTGCAGCGCCTGGTTCGATTACCCCGCACAAGAAGTTCAAGGCCGAGGCCTACATCCTGACCAAGGAAGAGGGTGGGCGTCATACCCCGTTTTTCAACGGCTATCGACCGCAGTTTTACTTCCGGACCACGGATGTAACCGGGATTTGTACGCTTGAGGATGGTGTAGAGATGGTTATGCCGGGTGATAATATTCACATCACCGGAGAGCTGATCACCCCTATCGCCATGGAAGAAGGGCTGCGCTTTGCAATTCGTGAAGGCGGCCGTACTGTTGGCGCCGGCGTCATCAGCGAAATTATCGAATAAGTG
>DQTH01000004.1 GCA_015662865.1 Desulfocapsa sulfexigens | reverse complement strand
TCACTTGTAATTCTTTTGTTTTACCAATTCATTATGTCTTCACCATATGAAGTTGGCTGAGTCTCATACGTAATCAGAATCTTATTTGACATGGTTGCCATGTTTCAGAAACTGACGACAGATTCCTCGTATCAGGTTTGTTTCTTTTGATTCCAGCCGCATCCGGCCAAAAAACTGTCGAATGTGGTTCATATAATATGTGTGGCTTTTTTCCTGCAGGAAATCGATCTGACGCAGGCTGTCTTCCATGTAGGCAAACATATTTTCAGTTTCATGTGATGTGGCAATTTTGGGTGCCGGACGGATATCTTTCTGTTCGTGAACCGCGGCGTGGAATATTTCATAACAGTGAATGGCCACCGCCTGGGCAAGGTTCAGGGAAGAAAAGTCAGCTGTGGGAATGGCGGAGCGGAGCTGGCAGTACTTGAGGTCATCGTTGGTGAGGCCCCGATCTTCAGGACCAAAGAGAAAGGCGATCTGGTTAGTCGGCAGCAGGGGAAGAATACTCTTCATGATCTCCCGCGGGCTTTTACCCGGAATACGCTGGCGCCCTCTGCGGGCAGTGGTACCGATTACCCGGGAAAAGGGTTTCAGCGCATCTGCCAGTGTTTCATGAAACTCCATGGTATCAATAAGATGCAGGGCGTTGTGGGTGGCAAGCTTTGCCATCCGGTCATGATCCGGATATTCTTTTGCAACAACAATTATTCTGGAAATCCCCATATTCCATGCAGCACGCGCAGCGGAACCGATATTTTCAGGATATTTGGGACTCAGCAGAACAATAGCAATATTATCAAGTAGTGTTTGGTTTTTGGACATGATTGTGAAGAGGGGAGAAAACAAAACGGCCACGAAACAGTCTGTACTGTTCCATGGCCGTTTTCAGGGATTCTTAATTTAAGGTACTCTTTACTTTTTCTGTTTCAGGAACTTACCTGTTTGGCAAGGCCATCTTCCAGGGATACTCTGCTCAGTCTTTCATATTCCTCAACCTGTTTGTTGGTATTGGACGGCATTAACCGTTTGAGCAGAGGAACGACACCTCTCTCAGATTTTTCAAAGAGATTTTCGGCCTCTTTCAGGGTGATCTGCCAGGCAGGTGCAAAACCGGGTGCTTTTTCAAACATCATATCAAGGGCTGTCTGGTAGAGATAGTACTGACGAATTTCCTTGCGACCCGGTTTCTGGTTCAGGGACTGAACAGTTATACGGAGGTTATCCCGTTCCTGTTTCAGCATGTCAATTTCCTGTTTGCGCCGTTCGTTCTCTTTGGAATCAATTTCAAGTTTTGTATGCAGGTGAGTACGGAGTCTTGTAACTTCCTGCGCCAGATCACGACGGCTTAAAAAACCTCGTATTATGAGAATAATGCAGAAGAAAATGCCAATGGCAAGTCCCTTTGCAAAAGGATTCGCAATTATTGTTGTAAACCAGTTTGCTTCCATGATCAAAATCCTCCGGAAAAGCAGTTAGAAAAGCCCTGCAGGGAATATATCTTTTTTAAACCTAGTCTTCCAACTTTTTATGCGAAATATGATTCCAAGTCAAGTATCAATGATAATGCAGTGTCTTATGTTTGACTGTTCTCAGGTAAAATCGGGCTGAAATAGATGCGGTTTCTCCTTAAGTCAACATCGATCAGGCCAACTTCTATGAGATCGCCAAGCTGAAATGATTTTCCACTGTGTTTTCCTTTCAGACGATGATGTTTTCCATCAAAAATATAGTAATCATCTTTAAGTGATGTGAGTGATATCCCCCCGCTGACAAACAGGTCGAGAAGTTCAACAAAGATTGCCGAGCTGGTAACTCCTGACACAACAGCTTGAAATTTTTCACCAATTTTGTTGTGCATGAAACGCACTTTGAGCCTGTCGTTCATGTCCCGTTCGGCTGTCACGGCAAGACGTTCACGGGCAGAGAGAAACTCACCCATCTCTTGAATTGTACGAGTCGGCTCTTTTTTCTTGATCTTTACCTTTGCGTTGCGTTGAAGAAAAGCCTGCAAAGTCCTATGTACGGTGAGGTCGGGATAGCGGCGTATTGGCGAAGTGAAGTGGGTATAATCAGTTGCTGCCAGCCCGAAGTGGCCAACATTTTTTCCATCATAGCGGGCCTGCTGCATGGTGCGCAGAAGAAGATTGTTGATTACGTATTCTTTGGGGGAACCTTTTACCATGCCCAGAACCTGCCCAAACCAGTCAGGATCGTGGCGAAGTGGCGGTAAGTCCAGCCCGAGGGAATGTCCAAATTCCACAAATTCTTGTATTTTTTCAGGAGACGGGCGTTCGTGAATACGGTAAAGGCCCTTTAAATGGTGTTCTGTAAACAATTCAGCCACAGCTTCATTTGCCGCAAGCATGAATTCTTCAATTAATTTATGGGCAAAGTTTCTTTCTGTGCGGCTGATGGAGGCTATTTTCCCCTGATCATCAAGTTTCATGAATGGTTCCGGTATGGTGAAACCTATTGATCCGCGCTGCTCCCGAAGATGCATGAGCTCTGTTGCCAGTTCTCCCGCCCATTTCAGGGGTGTGAGAAATGGTTTGTATTTACGTCTGACTTCAAGGTCGTGATCAATCAGTATCTGTCGTACAGTGGTGTAGGTAAAGCGTTGCCTGCTGCAGATAATGGATTTTGAGAATTCCTTTTTTAAGAGATGTCCCTGGCGGTCAAAATCGAGAATAGCCGTAAAGGCATAACGATCCTCGTTAGGAAGCAGACTGCAAAGTCCATTTGAGAGTCTTTCCGGCAACATGGGAATGACGTGGCCCGGGAAGTAAATGGATGTTCCCCGTTCGTATGCTTCGCTGTCCAGTGCGGAGCCTGGCTGAACATAGTGACTGACATCAGCAATGGACACATAAAGCCTGTAACCATTACGTGTTTTTTGTACTGCAATAGCATCATCAAAGTCTTTGGCAGTTTCGCCATCAATGGTGACATGCTGAATTTCACGCAGATCGAGTCTTCCTCTACCCGGGGTGATTTTATCCGATATTGCTTCCACCTGAGCCACGGTCTTGTCGCTGAATCTGTGGGGAAGATTATGTTTTTCTATGGCAAGCCGCATCTGGACATCAACTGAATCCGGATCTCCCAGGATTTCAATTAGAGTGCCTTCCTGATATCTGGCGTCTTCTGTTTCGGTTTCGTCTTCAATTTTGACAATGACTGCGTCACCATCGTGAAGCTTTTCCGGGAGTTTTCCATGCAGACGAATTGTAAATGGATATCGCGTGTCTTCGGGATAAACGATGGCCTGTTTGTTTTTTATGGCGACAAAACCTGCGAGCTGTTCTCTACTCCGGCCAAGTATTGCAACTACTTCCGCTTCAGGACGACCATCCCTGCTGACTTTAAAGACTCTGATCAGAACCTTGTCACCGTGGTGGGCGGAGTGCATGTTGTTCGGTGAGAGGAACGGATCTCTTGAATATTTTGGAAGATTGAATTTGGAAGTGAGGCCTGTGACAAACCCGAATCCTTTTGCATTTTGATCAATTGTTCCCTGGGCAAGTCCATTTTTAGGACCGGGTCCATATGTATCTCTATCTGTTTGTTGCAGTATTTTTTCGTGTGTAAGACGGGTCAGGAGATTGTGGAGTGGTTTCCTGGTAGAAAGAGGCAGGTCCAGATCTTTTATAATATGTTCTGTTTTTATTGGATTGTCACTTGTGTAGAGAAGCGTCAGGAGTTGCTGTTTAAGCGGATCTTCCTTTGAAAAATTTTTACGGTTTTGTTTATTACCAGACGAATGTCTGCCTTTTTTTTTATGTCTAAAGTGTTTTTTTCTCTGCATTGGGTTTTTATTCTTTCAAGAAGCTAATATTTTGGTAGATTGCATGAAAGTGGGACGGTTTTTAAGGTGCATCTTTGTATGCGAACCCACCAACAGTGTATGTGTTAGGATAGTCACGATTATCCAAAAAGCAATTTGATAACCGGATCTCTTTTGCATCCTGCTATTATATCGATCTTATTTTGATTTTATATGCAATATATTCCTTTTGACCTTGAACTGTATCGCAGTCAGATGAGAGCATTACTCGGCTCGAGTCCCAAGGTCCATGTTTTCTGGGATGCGCTTGATTTTGCAACGGATGCCCATGATGACCAATGGCGTCGGACCGGTGAAGCATACATTATGCATCCGTGCTCTGTGGCGAAAATTCTCGCCGATGAGATGGATGTTGTTGACCCAGAGATCCTGTCCGCAGCTCTTCTCCATGACACGGTTGAGGACGTTGAAGCCGTTACAATCGATGTCGTCAATGAAAAATTTGGTGCTTATGTCGCTGCAATTGTTGAAGGTTGTACCAAAGTAACACAGGATACCAGTGATAAGCAGACACTGAGCAAAAGAGTACACCGAAAAATATTTTCAGGTGCTGCATTAAGACCTGAAGTGATGCTGGTAAAGCTTGCCGATCGCCTGCATAATCTGCGCACTCTGGGTGCCATGCCCAAGCATAAACGGCAGAAAATTTCCGATGAAACTCTTGATATTTATGCTCCGCTAGCCACTGTATTTGGCTTGTTCAGTCTAAAGCGGGAAATGTATAATCTGGCTTTATCCTTTAAATTTCCCAAGCAGGGTGCAAAACTTCTTGGGCAGATACGCAGGTTGGAAAAATCTCCGGATGCTTTGGAAATAGTTGAAAAACTGGAGGAAAAAATCAGTGAAGTGTGGCTCAATGCTAAGGTTACCATGCGAACCAAGGGACTTTGGGCCTATTATGATTCGTCAAACAGAATTTTAAGGAAAGAAATAGACAACCCGTTGGAAATACTTATTATGACTGATGACAGTCAAAGCTGTTATACAGTACTAGGTGTCCTCAATCAGACCTTTCCCCCAATTCCAAGAACCATCCGTGATTTTATTGCCAATCCCAAACCCACCGGATATCAGGGCTTGCATGCAAGAGCTAATATAAAAGGGAACAAAAAACTCCACAAGTATCTGTTTAAAATTCGCACCAAAGATATGGCGCGTCGTGCCCAGCGCGGCCTGTTTAAGGACTGGACCTCCAAAAGCAGTAATCAGCGGCGTTTTATCAGGGAAATTCAAGAACTTTTCGATGTTATCGGTTCCGGTGAAGCCGGCTCTTACAGAGAGGTAATTGCTGCCAGCGGGAAAAAGGAAATATATACATATACTCCGGGTGGGGATCTGTTTTGTCTGCCGGCGCAGTCAACTGTGCTGGATTTTGCTTTTAGAGTGCACACTGATATTGGCCATAGCTGCACTGGAGCCATGGTCGGGAATAAAAAATGCGCCAGTGATCATATCCTTCGTGACGGTGATGTAATTCGTATCTTGCGCTCAAGCCATCCGCTCCAGTTTCAGCAATCGATGCTTGAGCTCTGTCGAACACCCAGAGCCAGGGCCGAACTTGCTAAAACATTTCGTATTCGCAGACAGAAACTGTCAAAGGACATAGGGCAGTCCATTGTTATCCAGGAAATGTTTCGTTACGGTCTTCCTTTTGATCTTCTGCAAAAGCGGGATGTGCACAAAGTCCTCAACCATTTTTCGCTCACTGATCTGGATGAGCTCTATGTTCATGTGGGAGAGGGGCGCTTGCGTCTATCCGGTTTGATTCAACAGATAAAAGACAAACTGTATCAGGGGCAATCTCCATTTGTCGATCCAACAGGTCAATTGAATAAGATTGAGCTGACAACACTCGATCCAGTAACAATTAAAATTTCAGCCTGTTGTAAACCCAATCCAACTGATAAGGGGCTTTTTGCTTTTCTGAGTGAAAGGGGCCTTTCCATTCATCATAAGGATTGCCCGCAACTGAAAAAGGCTAAGTTTCAACGTGAGGATATTGTAAATTTGCGCTGGAAACTGCGTGAGAGCAGGGTTGAGAAACCGCAGACTCTGGTCATAATGGCCAGCACCCAGCACCGGGTGATGATGTTGCTGGGTGTCGCCCCTGATGAAATGAAGATTTCTGATGTTGTTCTGCTTTCAAAAACACCAACTCCCAATCCTGCCTGGGAAATAACATTCCAGGTTCCCACCCTGTATGTCCTGAGAAACGTTCTGCGTCACTTTGATAAATCCGCTCTGGTCTATGCTTTTGATTTTGATTATTAAATCGCTGTTTGACCGTATTCCTGGGCAGGGTACTGCTTAAGAATTTGCTTCATTTTCGTAGCCACGCAGCACATTGGTCAGCATGTCCGGCAGATCATTTTTTTGTCTGGAGCTTCTCTTTAACTGTTTAATCGTTTTACCAAGGGTCAGGACTTCACCAAGGAAAACGTTTCGAAGAATTAAAGATACCAGCCTGGTGATGGTTGTGAGATTGGAGATACGGGATTGCAGTTGATCATCCCTGTCAAATGCAGTGGATGCAAATATTTCCACCGGGTCACCGTCCAGCTCACTGACAGAAACATACCAGGTGTTGAGCTCACGGTCCCGTGTGCGGTAACGTACAGCGTTGAGTACTTCCGGGAGGTCGATAAATTTCGGGGTCTGAGTGTTTTCAGGATCGGAGTGGTCAGTCTGCTGAATGTCGGATTTGATCAGCTTACATATTCGTTTAATGGTTTCCGGACGTTTCTTGATGGCATCAGCCAGTTCCAGGCAGTCATCACAAAACTCTGTTCCATTATTTTTCTTTAGTTTTGCAGTGTTGCCGCATCCATCACATTGTTCGTTATTTTTAATATCTGTCATTGTTCACGGTTGTCTATGAGGAGGATAGGGAATGTGGATTCAGGGTTGAATTCAGAATCTGATTTTTCAGAATTTTTCCAAACTCAGATTATGCAGAGAATGGAATATTGTAAAGATTTTTTTTGAGGGGGAACTGAAAGGTGTTGCAACTCACTTGTTGGTTGGCAGCGCTAACGATTTCGAATGTCTTCAGGATTTATATGTTGTTTCAGCAGATTTCTGAACTTCTCTCCGGATATTTCCACAGCTCCAAATGATTGCAGGTGGCGTGTGGTCATCTGACAATCAATCAGTGCTATCCCTTGCTGTTTTAAATGTTTTACCAATGCCACAAGTGCAGCTTTTGATCCGTTACTGATTCTGGTAAACATGGACTCACCAAAAAAAACATTTCCAATTTGTACACCGTACAGACCTCCAGCCAGTTCGTCACCCAACCAGCATTCCACAGAATGGGCGTAACCTGCGAGATGGAGCTGGTAATAGGCATCTTTCATATCTCGGCTTATCCAGGTTCCTTCCCCTTCTTCTGTTCTGATGTCGGCACATGCACAGATAACCCGAAGAAAATCCAAGTCAAAGGTGATACGGAAATCAGTATTCCTGAGTGTTCTGGCCAAGCGTTTTGAGACTTTGAAAGAATCGGGAAAAATGACCAGTCTCGGATTAGTGAACCACCAGAGTGGAGGTTCACCTTCTGAGTACCATGGGAAGATTCCCAGCGAATATGCTGCCAGCAATCTTTCTGTGGACAGATCTCCCCCCACGGCAAGGAGGCCGTTGTCTTCAGCAAGTGATGGATCGGGAAATACAGGTTCGTCGTTGAGCTGGAAAATTGGCATTTGCCACAGTCTGGCTGGAGGTGGAGGGTCTGTTAATCAGAGGCGGATTCGCGGGTTGAGATATGGTTAACCAATGCTCTGTGTTTTTTCGTTAATAAAATCTTCAAGACCTTTGCGTTGGGTGTCCGTTAGATTGAGAAATTGAATGGAGCGCCTCCTGGTGGAAGTTTTAAGAAAAGATGTGCTTTGTGATACGAATTCGTCTGCCACGAGTTTTGTTGAGAGTTTATCCAGGAGGATGTTATCTGAACTAAGGAAAATTCCAAGTGTGTCTGATATTGGTTTTGAGGCGTCTTCAACAACATATCGAAAAGATAAACCGCCCATGCTGATGTCTATCACAGGGCCCAGTGCATGACTGTTAACTGCCATTGTTCCATCTTTTGGACGAAATCGTTTGAATTGTCGACGTTCTTTTTGGCAATGCATTATATACCTGATTAAGAAATGACTTGTATTTATGAACTGTTCTGAAAAAAAAGAGAACAGGTTTACTAAATCTTAATAAAGCATAAAAATACACGGCCGGGTAACAGTGGTCAATAGGTATAAGTACCCATTTGTCAGAAGAAATTTTTTTTGTTGCGATGATTTAGGGATATATCAGTCGGATGATTTAAGATTTTTTCTGTTTCCGCTGTTTTTTTTGCTGTAAAGGCAAAGTGATGGTGAATGTTGCACCGATTCCCGGTTTGCCTTCTGCTGAAATTGTTCCCTGATGGCGCTTGATAATTTTTTTGCAAATCGAGAGTCCTATACCGGTGCCCCTCGCCCCTTTTTCAGTGTGCAGGCGTTGGAAAATATCAAACATTACTTTCCGATATTTGTTTTCAAAGCCAATGCCATTGTCCTCTACACTCAAACAAATTGATCCCTGTGTGCCATTTTTCTCAGACAGGGGTATGAGCGAAACGGTAATTTTCGGTTTGCGGTCAGGATGGTGATATTTCAAGCTGTTACTAATAAGATTCTGGAACAGCTGGCGCATCTGCAATGGATCTGCCTCGATTATCGGTAATTGCTCATCAACAGAGATGTCAGCCTGACAGTTTTCAATTTTAACAGCAAGATCATCGATGACTGATTGAATGACTGTTTTTAAACCTACTGATTCAAAAGGATTGGCTTTACTGCTGACCCTTGAGTAGAGAAGTAATCCATCGATGAGTTGCTGCATACGGTTTGTTGAGCTTTCTATTCTCTGTAGATAGCTGATGCCTTTCTCAGGAAGGGCGTCAGCACATTTTGTACGAATCCTTTCGCTGAATGCCTTTATAAGCATTAATGGTTCCTGCAGATCATGGGATATGACATGGGTAAAATCTTCTAGCTCAACATTTCTGACACGCAGATGTTCTGCAGTAGTTGACAGGGATTGCTCGATTTCTTTCCAGTTGCTTATATCCCTGGTAACCTCAATAATGCCGGTTATTTTTCCGTCAGGATCCCTGAATGGCGTTGCTGTGATGAGGCAGGGAATTGTTTTTCCATCTCTGCGGGTCTGGATGGATTCAATCTCAACCCTTTTGGCTCCCCCAAGTATCCGGGTCAGAGGACATTGTTCTGTGTGGCAGAGTTTTCCCGAGAAAATTTCGTGACATTTTTTTCCAAGGATTTCTTCGGTTGTCATCCCCGCCAGTTTGCGATATGCGCGATTAACTTTGATTATTTGAAAGTTTTTGTCGATGACATGCATACCATCCGGTGCGCTGTCAAAAAGCTGTATAAATTCATGGGTAATGGAGACCAGTGATGACTCGATTCGCTGCTGTTCTTTTATTCGTTTATCAAGAGCTTCGTTGGTTTTGTGAAGCTCTGCTGTACGATTGTCAACAATGCGACCAAGGTTTTTCTGGATGGTAATGAGTTTATTCTCTGTCTGTTTGCGTTCTTCAATTTCCTGTGCCAGCTGCCTGTTGGTCGTAAGAATCTTTTTCCTGCTGAGTGCCAGGCGTCCGCCAAAAAAAAGAATGCCATAAATACCTGTCACAGCAACAAAGAAGTGACTGAGAAGCAATGGCCAGAGTGATTTGTGGAAGGAGATGGGCAGGCTTATGGAAATGGCGCCTCGTATGTTGCCTTCCGATTGTTTGGAAGGGGCATGGCAGGGATTACACGATGAACTGGCAACAAGGGGAGCCATGTAGCGAAAGATTTTTTCTCCATTTTCTTCAGCAAAACCGCTTTGTTCAGTGTTGCCGTGAGTAAATGATTTCAGCCAGGCAATCTCCCACATATAGGGCTTGTTTCCCGGACGCAGGGGAGTGAGGCTCGTGATATGAACGCGAACCTGTCGTTTTTCCTGGCTGATGGCTTCAATTTGTCTAGTCATGTAAGACGGATTGATTAAAGAGAGCATTCGGCCGTTCTCATCAAAAATGACCCGCATGTCTTTGGGAAGGTATTCGTTTGGAGGGCTTTTGTCAGTAGTATAGACATAGACTCCGCCATGATAGAAATTCCAACGGCGGGAAGCCATTATCTGTTCAAAAAATGCTCTGGCTGTCTCTTTAGCTGTGTTGTTTCGTTCGCGTATGTTGTCGACACTGTTCCAGGCAAGCGACAGGGCAACAGCAAAAAGCCAGATGATGATCGCGAGAAGACGATAATTGGATAGCAGTCCGGACATAATGTTACAAATCCATCTGACAGATTATTTGATCAAATATTTATGAAAAGCAGCCCCGGTATGGGTTAATAAGTAGCTGGTATTTGTAGAAATCAAAGATGACAGGTTTTATTCTGTAATTCCTGCAGGAATACTTTTTCATTTTCAGAGTAGTCCACTGGTACTTCGATAAGATGCACACCAGGGGCATTGAGACACTTTGATAACTGGGTGGTGAAGGTGTCATTTTTAGTAATTCTGTATCCTTTGGCTCCATAACTTTCAGCATATTGTATGAAGTCAGGGTTGCCGAAATCAAGCCCGAAATCAGGAAGCTCCATCCCTCTCTGCTTCCATTTGATCATCCCGTAGCCATTATCCCGCAGAATAATGATTACAAGGTGCAGATCAAGACGGACTGCAGTTTCAAGTTCCTGTGAGTTCATCATAAAACCACCGTCTCCACAGACTGCAATGACCTGCTTTTCAGGATGGACCAGTTTGGCTGCAATGGCCACCGGTAAGCCAGCCCCCATGGTGGCCAGAGCGTTGTCAAGCAGCAGAGAATGGGAATGGGTGGCCTTGAAATTTCTGGCGAACCATATTTTGTACATACCATTATCCAGAGAGACAATTGAGCTGTCAGCCACGGTTTTTCTGACATCACTCACAATACGCTGCGGCGTGGAAGGAAAACAGTCATGTCCCTGATTCTGATAAACGTAAGTATTGAGCCCTGTATGTACACTATGAAAGAATTTGTTATCTTTTCGGTCCATATCAGATAAGGCATTTTTGAGTGCATGAAGGGTGTGACCAATGTCTCCCAGAACTTCATGCTGGGGAAAATACACTTCATCAATATCTGCCGGAGCAAAATTAATGTGGACAACTTTCATTGTACCCATGTTCATGAAAAATGGCGGTTTTTCAACAACATCGTAGCCAACGTTAATGATGACATCAGCGCGGTCTATGGCGCAGTGGAGATAGTCGTGGTCAGACAGTGCTGCCGTGCCCAGACAATGGGGAGAGTGTTCATCAACTACTCCTTTCCCCATTTGAGTGGTGAAGAAGTAGAGGCCTGTCTCTTTGACCAGGTCACGGGCTATGGGGCAGATGTGGTACCGGTTGGCTGCTGCACCAAACAGGATTAGAGGATATCTGGCCTGTTTTATCAGTTCTGCAGCCTGTAAAATGGCTTCCGGGGCAGCCACAGGGTAATGAAGTTTATGGGTTTCAAATGGCTTGCTGTCTATCTCTTCCGCGGCTATGTCCTCGGGAAGCTCAATGTGGACCGGGCCTGATTTACCGTTCACTGCAATCCGGAACATGTCACGAATCATGGCAGGAATTGTACCGGCGTTGACAACCTGTTTAGTAAATTTTGTCAGTGGTTCCATCATGCGAACCACATCGAGAATCTGAAAACGTCCCTGCTTGCTTTTTTTGATGGGTTTTTGCCCGGTGATAAAGACTACAGGCATGCCGCCAAGCAGACCATAGGAAACTGCTGTGACAAAATTTGTGGCGCCAGGTCCCAATGTTGAAAGGCAGACACCGGGATTGCCGGTAAGACGTCCGTAGGTAGCAGCCATGAATCCGGCAGCCTGCTCATGTCGGGTCAGAATTAGGCGAATTTTGGAGTTACGCAGAGCTTCCAGGAACGCAAGGTTTTCTTCTCCTGGAATTCCAAAGATAATTTTAACACCTTCATTTTCCAGGCACTGGACCAGGAGTTCCGCTCCGTTCATAACATCCTCTCAGTTTAAAATTTGCCGAATACCCATAAAACTTAAGTAACAGTTGGTGAAAGCGCAATGAAATTTCTTTGTGATCTGACAACTATTTGTTTTCAGGTGACTATCATCATGAAACCCATTAGGATGAGAAAGATAAATATGAGCTGTAGATAGCGTTCACCCAGGATTTTTCCATAACAGATTGTTCCAAGCACAGTGCCCAGGAAGACAAATGGTGCAGAAATCATAAAGTAGGTGAAAATTTCAATGGTCGTCAATCCATTAATTGCATGCACTGTGGCTATCAGATAGGAATTGAAGAGGAAAAAACCGCTGAGCGTTGCTTTTATTGTGTCTTTCTTCCAGTCGTTGAGGGTGGCGTAAATGATAGTTGGTGGCCCGCCGGCACTGAATGCTGCTCCAATTGCCCCGGATAAAAATCCGGCAATGTATGACCATATAGAGTGCAGTTTTCTCCGCTCAGGTCTGCTTATCAGGCTGTAGATCGAATAGGCCACCAGTAAAATTCCCAGACAAATTTGAATGATGGTTGAGCTTACCTGCTTGAGAATAGTTGATCCGACAATGATTCCCGGAACCGCAGCTGCACAGAGAGGTACAATCTTTTTGGCATCAAGGTGTTTGCGCATTTTCAATGACAGGTAGGTAGTGATTACCAGACTGTTTAAAATGCAGAGCGGAACAGCACCTTTTACGTCAATAATGAGGCTGAGCAGGGGGATGGCCACAAGGGCAGAACCAAAACCTGTTACTCCCTGGATAAAACCGGCAAGAAGAAATATGATACTGATAAGTAAAGGTGTGAGCACAGGTATAATTTCCTTGAACAGTATGGCTGTTCTGTTTACATTTCTGTGGCATTGATGTTGGACTTGCAAAAACCAGAATCTATCAAAGAAAATACCACGTCAATGGATTGAGCGCCAAATATAATGCTACCATACCGTGTTTCTCTCATTAGATACAGCATGGATTACAGCTGTAAGGTTAAAAATTAATTATGATGGAAGTTGAACAAAAGAGTGACGGCTCGGCCCCTTTTCAGGAAGAGTGTAATACATCTCAGTTTTTTTCCGGCGGCGGACGGGGAACGATCCTAAATGATATAAAAGATGCCCTTCAGAATGAAGTGCATCTCGTTATCCTGATCGGAGATGAAGGCAGTGGGAAAACCATGGTCTGCAAGATGCTGCATGAGCAGTGGGACACCAGGCATATGGTTGTTTTACTACCCCGGATCGTGCAGTCTTTCGAAGATGTTGTCCGGGTTACCGCCCAGGAATGCAACGTCCAATATCCTCCTGATGCAAACAGGGCTGACGCGAAAAAAATATTTTTGAATCTTGTTGATACATTGCGACAGGAAGATCGTTCTCTCCTGCTGATCTGTGATGAAGCTGAGAAGATGTATCTGGCAACCTTTGAAAGACTTCGAAAAATAATTGATGATGTAAATGCAGAAGGCGGGGGCCTGCAACTCCTTCTGGCCGGGAGAAACAGCCTTGCCGGAAACCTTGAACAGCTCGCCTTATGCGATTTTAAGGAGATTACAGACAGGGAGTTTTCCCTTGCTGCACTGGATGATGGTGAGACCTGGAAATATTTAAATTTTTGCGTACAGGCTCACAGGGGAACAGACCAGCAGGAAGTGTTCACTAGAGAAGCTGCAGATAAAATTGCATCCATGGCAAGAGGAAATTTGAGAAGGATCAATGTTTTTGCAGAGGAATCACTCCGCTCCTCCAATGCCGACACTTCTTTTCTTGTTCTTTTGGATCATGTTAAGGATGACGGATTAAATGAAGAGCTTCTCTCGTCATCTCAGAAACTTCCATTCCCCAAGAAATTTCTGCTTGGTGGTATCCTTGTATTCTCCTTGCTGTTACTGTTCTTTCTGTTCGGTGGTGATGATGAAGAAGTGGTTACAGAAAGTAAGGAAAAGCCGGAAGATGTAATTGAAATCATATCGCCTGGTGTGGAAGATGAGATAGTACTGCAAGAAGCGAAAGACGTAGTAGCAGAAGAACCGGTTGAGGCCGACCCGATCCCTGTCGTGACCGAGAAAGTGGAAACCGTTCCTGTTGAGAAAGTAACGCCTGTGGTTGTGGCTGAAGTCCCTGAGAAACAAGTCGTTCAGGAGATTGTACCTGTACAAACACCAGAACCTGAACAGGTTGTGGTGGAAGAAGAGCAGCCTGAAGTTATAGAAGCTCCACCCGAGGAACCGCAGCATACGCCAATGGTGATTTCTCCTGTTGAAATTGTGGAAAAAACTGTCGATGAAGGAGAGAAAATCGACCTTGAAATTCCGTTACTGACCGGGAAAAGTAAAATTGTACTAGACCCTGTAAAACATCTTGTTCCCAATAAAACAAAAAAAATAACTGAAAAAAAAGCTGCCGAAGAACTAGAGAATACTGAAATTAAGCGGCCTGAAACTCAGAGTGTTAAAAAAACAGTTGTTCAGCCTGAGAAACCAAAAGATCCTGCCCTTGCCAGGTTCCTGACAGCAGGTGAAAAGTGGCAGGCTGGGGAAATGGATGATAAATTCAGTATCCAGCTTATGGCTTTAATATCTGACCAGGCGGAAGAAAATTTAAAGCGAATTGTCTCCCAGGCAGAATATCAATCAGTGGCTGACAAACTTGTGGTGCTGAAACGACCATCTGATCCACCTGTGGTACTGGTTTTTTATGGCGTTTATCCATCCATGGCAGCAGCAAGAAATGGTCGGAATAATATGCCCATATTCCTTCGGAAACATCATCCATATGCTATTTCTGTACGGGGTGCTGTGGAAAAGGCTCGTGTCGAGTAACTAATTATTCGGCCGATGGGGTTGTGGAAGATAGTTAAGGCGTAACCGGGCATCATAGATCTTTTCTGCTGACAACAGATAAATACACAAAAAAAGGCACCTGGAAATTCTTTCCAGGTGCCTTTTTTATATTTGGTGGAGCTATGGGGGATCGAACCCCAGACCTCATGACTGCCAGTCATGCGCTCTCCCAGCTGAGCTACAGCCCCATATCGTTAACTGCGTATGATATATGATGTGCTTGTTTACCAGCCTTTTGGGGAGGTGTCAACTTTTTTCAAAGTCTTTCTTCTGAATCATCTTCCCATATTTCTTGATAATGAGGTACAGGTTTGGTAGAATTAAAAGTTTGATGTGTCGATGGTGTTTGAGAGTTTTACTCCTCACTAGTTTCGTATATTTTTAACTATCTTTTATGAACCGGATTGTCCGGTGAATGTATCTGGATATAAAATCAAGAGTATATTTATACTTTGATATGAAGGGAAAAATTTATGTTTTCACCGTTTAATTTTTTATTCGGCTGGTTATCCAATGATCTGGCGATTGATCTTGGAACTGCAAACACAGTGCTCTATGTCAAGGGCAAGGGAATCGTTCTGCGTGAGCCTTCTGTGGTGGCAGTACGGCAGGACGCAAGGGGCTATAAAGTTCTTGCAGTAGGCCAGGAAGCAAAAATGATGCTTGGTAAAACTCCAGGCACGATTAATGCCATCCGCCCCATAAAGGATGGAGTTATTGCTGATTTTGAAGTGACTGAAGCCATGCTTCGTTATTTTATCAATAAAGTACATAACAGACGTACACTGGTCCATCCCAGGATTATGATCTCTGTTCCTTCGGGTATTACTCAGGTGGAAAAACGTGCGGTGAGAGAGTCGGCAGAATCTGCTGGCGCGCGTGAAGTATATCTCATAGAAGAGCCCATGGCAGCAGCCATAGGTGCCAACCTCCCCATCACCGAACCAACAGCCAATATGATTATTGATATCGGCGGAGGGACAACTGAAGTTGCTGTGATTTCTCTCGCTGGGATTGTTTACGCCAAGTCTGTCCGGGTGGCGGGTGATAAAATGGATGAGTCTATTCTCCAGTACATCAAACGCAAACATAATCTTGCCATTGGTGAACGTACTGCTGAGTTCATCAAGACTACCATTGGCAATGTCAAGCCGGAAGAACCCTATGAAACTATGGATATCAAGGGACGCGATCTTGTTTCCGGAGTTCCCAAAACTCTGACAATTACTGCTGATGAAATTCAGTCAGCAATCCAGGAACAGGTGGATGTCATTATTGAGGCTGTACGGGTTGCCCTTGAAGTAACACCTCCTGAGTTGTCAGCAGACATCGTTGATCAAGGAATTGTGCTGACTGGTGGTGGCGCACTCCTGAAAAATCTTGACGAAATTCTTAAAGACGAAACAGGGATGCCAATCATTGTCGCTGATGATCCTCTGTCTTCAGTTGTGCTCGGTTCCGGGCAGGCTCTTGATAATCTTGATATTCTGCGGGAAGTCACCATCGAATAATGTCACTGGGATGCACCATTTGCGTGGTGACTGAAAGCAGAGAAATCTGCAGTGTAGTGATCTTGTCTGGGTTTCTTACCCCTCGGGTGAGTGTTGTGTGAAGATGAGAAAAATAGTGCGAAAAAAGAGTAATGACAGGAAGAAAACTTCCCGGTTCAGATTTACCCGGATCTTTCTACTGGTATTTCTTTTTGGCCTGTTTTTTCTGATGCTGCTGGGTTCTGCGACACAAGGGCGTTTTGGTGCTTTGCATCAGGCGACTTTGGAAACACTCGGACCTTTCCAGGCTTTTTTTACCAAAGTTTCCCTCTCCACTACCCGTTTTACCGAAAAGTATATAACCCTCTGGAACCTGAAGGAAGAAAACGATCAGTTGCGTCAGGAACTTGATACTTATCACGCCCTTCTTGATGAGTATCGTGAAGCTTATTCCAGAAACCGATTTCTTGAAACCGAACTTGAATTCAAGAGGCGGGAAAGCTTTCCTGCTCTGATGGCCCGGGTTGTCGGCAAAGATCCCTCCTTCTGGTTTCAGACTCTCATAGTGGATCGTGGCAAGAATGATGGTGTTATCCCCGGTATGGTTGCCAGGAATTCACGGGGAGTGGTGGGGCAGGTCGTGCAGGTCTCTGATAATTATTCTAAAATTCTTCTTGCCAACGCACCATCGAGCGCCATCGATGCCATTGTTCAGAAGAGCAGGGTGCGCGGCATTCTTAAAGGCGCGGGAGAACAGGGTTATGTCCTCCACTATGTCCTGAAGAATGGTGATGTCGAAGAGGGAGACACCATTGTTACAGCCGGGATTGGTGGTGTGTTTTCGCCGGGAATTACTCTTGGTACTGTTTCGAAAGTTCATTCCAAACAGCGGGGGATGTTTCTGGAAATTGAGGTTAAGCCGGCAGTTGATTTCAGCCGTCTGGAGTTCTTCTATATTAATCTGTCCGAAGAGCAGCTGGCGATTGAGCAATTGAGTCGATCTTCCTCTTCGTCGAGAGAGTAGAAATGCTGCCACTTGCTTTTGTTCTTTTAGGGTTTCTGCTCATAACGGTTCAGACAACTCTTTTCTACCATTTTCCACACTGGCTTGGCAGACCTGACCTGGCCTTTATTCTGGTGGTCTTTTCGGCATATAAATTCAGCTGGTTTCCCGGTCTGCTTCTTGCCTTCCTTCTTGGATGGCTGATGGATGTCACTTCTGGTATATTTCTGGGAACCTACCCGTTGCTGGTTTTTCTTGTCTTTGCCATTGTGAAATTCTTAAGTCAGAACAGTTCTGTTAAAGAGACAGCTTTTCAGATTCCTCTGGTGGGGGTTAGTTATTTTATTGTACAGTGCGTTTTTTATCTTTTTTTCTCTTTGACACACCCCGGCGCCCTCCCTCCCTGGTCATGGTCACGTGTTGTTCAGGAAACACTTATTCTCCTTGTGGCATCTATCCCCTGTTTTGTCTTTTTTAACTGGATGTATGAAAAAATAACAACACGTCGCATCGCCGCAAAGAGTTTGAAACGCGGTGGAGGCAACCGGTTTCGCTGAGTGAAAAATGATGAAGTGGTCCCATTACAAAAACCTTGAAGAATTGACAGAACATGATGATGCCGAGCTTGATGCATTAAAGCGCAGGATCGTTTTTGCAGGACTCGTTGTGCTCTTTTTTATGGCAATTATTCTCGGCAGGCTCTGGTTTCTTCAGATTTATAAAGGTGATGAATACAGGGACAGGGCTGATAATAATCGCGTACGAATGCGTGAGATTGTGGCCCCGCGCGGGAATATTCTAGATAGCAAAGGTCGGGAAATGGTGACAAACCGGCCGTCCTTTAATGTGGTTCTTGTGCGTGAAGATTCAAATAACGTTGATGAACTGCTAAAAAAACTGGCTGTAGCCCTTGATCTTGACATCTCTGAATTGTGGGAAAAACTTAGAGATGCTGAGGGAAAGCCACGTCATATTCCTGTGAGGCTCCTTGAAGATGTGGATTGGGAGACTCTTGCCTATGTTGAAAACCATAACCAGGAGTTTCCTGGTATTCGTGTTGAAACCATCCCGACCCGTGTATACCATTATGAGAATCTTGCGGGCCATGCCATTGGTTATTTAGGAGAGATCAGCAAGAAAGAACTCGCCAAACGGGACCTTAACATCTATACGGGCGGTGATCTCATCGGAAAATCCGGTCTAGAGCGTTTACGGGAACCTGATCTGCGTGGTGAAAAGGGAAGCAGTTCATCAGAGGTGAATGCCAAAGGCTTCGAACAGCAGCTTCTGAAAAGCGAGGAACCTCTACCCGGCAACGATATCCAGCTTACACTGGATGCAGAGCTGCAGAAAGTTGCCGAAGACTTAATGGCTGGTGGCGATAAAGCCGGTGCTGTTGTTGCCATGGAAGTGAAAACCGGCAGAATGCTGGTACTTGCCTCAAACCCTGTATTGCCTCTGGATCAGTTTGTTGGTGGAATATCCCATAAAAACTGGAACGCTCTGTTAGAGAATCCCAAACACCCCCTCATTAATAAAGTCGTACAGGCGATGTATCCGCCCGGCTCAACCTATAAAATGATCACTGCCATGGCAGGCCTTGCCACCGGTGTAATCAATAAAGATACCGTCCTGTACTGTCCAGGTCATTATTACTTTGGTAAACGGCGCTATCACTGCTGGAAACGCGGTGGGCATGGGGCTGTGAACCTCAAGCGTGCCATATCAGAATCATGTGATGTTTATTTCTATCAGGTTGGGTTGCGCGTTGGTGTGGACAGGCTGGCTGAATATGCAGGAAAATTCGGGCTTGGGCATAAATCCGGTATTGAAATGGAACATGAGAAATCGGGTCTCACTCCCACCAAAGACTGGAAGAAGAAAAAGTACAAGAGGAAGTGGCAGGAGGGAGAAACGCTATCTGTCGCCATTGGCCAGGGTTTTAATCTTGCAACGCCTCTGCAGATCTGTCAAATGACCGCAACCATTGCCAATGGCGGTACACAGTATCGTCCACAGCTCATAGAAAAAATAACTGATCCGGACGGAAATGTCCTGGAACAGTTTGAACCTGTGGTTGTTGATGAAT
Organism: Desulfocapsa sulfexigens; assembly: GCA_015662865.1. Classification (GTDB taxonomy): domain Bacteria; phylum Desulfobacterota; class Desulfobulbia; order Desulfobulbales; family Desulfocapsaceae; genus Desulfocapsa; species Desulfocapsa sulfexigens_B. Next base: position 8,535 of record DQTH01000004.1, on the reverse strand, counting down.
TGAAAGGTGAAAAAAAATTTCTGAGGCTGATTCAAGACGGTATGGAAGAAGTTGTTCAGGGACGGCGTGGAACAGCAAGAAAAGTACGTATTAAGGGACTTACCATTGGCGGAAAAACAGGAACAGCGCAAGTGGTACGCTTAAAGCAGTACAAACATTTGAAAGAAAAGGATATTCCCTACAAGTACCGTGATCATGCCTGGTTTACCTGTTATGCTCCGGCAGAAGATCCTGAAATAGCAGTGACAGTTCTTGTTGAACACGGTTTGCACGGTGGCTCAGGAGCAGGGCCAGTGGCCCGCGCCATGCTTGAAGCATATTTTTCTGATCGTTTACAGCAGGCCGCTGAAGCGGATAAGGCAAAAGGGGAGTGAGAAGAAGAGGATGTTTCGTATAGACAGGAGATTTTTGAAAAGTTTTGACTGGCTCATGCTTGTCCTGCTGCTGGCAGTCAGCGGCATGGCCCTGATGAATCTTTACAGCGCATCCTATCCACCGTCTCCCTGGGGGATGCCGCCCTATATCAAACAGTGTTACCTGTTTCTCATGGGCATGATGGGAATTCTTTTTATCCTCTGTTTTGATTATAAGGAACTTCATTTCTGGAACTATCCTTTCTATATATTCATAATTATTTTACTGCTGCTGGTTCTCGTTGCCGGGAACAGTGCAGGCGGAGCCCAGCGCTGGATAAATCTTGGTTTTTTTAAGCTGCAGCCATCTGAACTTGCCAAACTGATGATGGTCGTGACCCTTGCCAGTTATTATTCTCGGAAAGAGGAGGAACTGGGTTATGGTATCAAGGAAATGGTGACACCGGTTCTCCTGACCGGGCTGCCTTTTCTTCTGATCCTGAAACAGCCGGACCTGGGGACTGCATTGATGCTGGGCATTATTTTTGTTTCAATGACAGTCTTTGCCAAAGTACGCTGGCAGACCTATGCAGTAGGAGTGATTCTGGGCAGCGGGGCAGGTGTTTTTGCCTGGTTTTATCTGCTGCGGCCATACCAGAAGCGGAGGATTGAAACACTGTTAAATCCTGCAAAAGATCCCATGGGACAGGGATACCAGATACTGCAATCCAAAATTGCAGTTGGCAGTGGTGGCATCAGTGGCAAAGGCTATCTGGAGGGAACACAGGGACATCTCCATTTCCTTCCGGAACGGCACACGGATTTCGCATTTTCTGTCTGGGGCGAAGAACAAGGATTTACCGGAAGTCTCATTTTTCTCATCACCTATTTCTCCATGCTTTTTCTCGGGCTGTATGCGGCAATGACAGCTCGTGACCGGTTTGGGGTGTTTCTTTCTTTTGGTGTGGTGATGCTGATTTTCTGGCAGGCAGTAATTAATCTTCTGATGATTCTGGGATTTCTCCCGGTTGTCGGTATTCCTCTGCCCCTTGTGAGTTATGGCGGCTCTTCTCTTCTTACAACTCTCCTGGCCCTGGGAATTTTGCTGAATGTGAGAATGCGTCGTTTTCAAATCGGGCAGAATATCGAGAAAGTAAAGCAGAAATGATGTTTTTTTTATCCTTAAAGGTGGAACTACAAACCCATCTCAGCTGTTATTTTTTGCTTCTTAGCAGTTCTTCGTAGGCCTTGGTGAGGCGGACGAATTTTTCATGATCGCCGCCTTTGTCCGGGTGTAATAATTTTGCTTTTTGTCGATACAGCCTGGTAATTTCTTTTTTATCTGCGTTGCGCAGCGTTTCTTCAGATTCTTCAAAAATGGCTGCAACCTCATCTGTGCTTACCCTGTCCTTTCTTTCCGGCCACTTGAAACTGCGGTGACCGTTCATGAATTCTCTGGCCTGTTCAAAGCCTATACTGGTACGTGGAAAGCTTGAGTCAAAAAAGAGAATCAGATACCGGATAAGGTAATCAGGTAGGTGTGAAAAATCTGTGCGTTCCTGCCAGAACTGTCTGTCATCATTTATCAGACAGAATTCCTTGAGAAAGGCTTCGTCAATTTTTTCGGGTGACAGGGCCTGTGGAATGCTTCTGGCAAATGCTTCAGTGAAGTGTTTTTGCAGGTTAAGTGCAGCATAGAGATAGGATTTTAACTCGTATTCACGGAGTAGTGCCTCTTCTTCAAGAAAGTATTGCTCAAGTTCATCCCTTGATCTGTTGAGTAATTTTGCCTCAAGTCGTGGTGGCATATGAAAAACCTGTCCCTGATCGGTCGAACCAAAGCGGAGGAAGTGGAGTCTGCGTTTATCAAAAGAGTGGGCAGGGCGGCCGTTAAAAGAGAGAAGTTTCCTGCTTGCTTGATGGCGAACCTGCTGACTGCCTCGAGTGAAAAAATGTTCCATTTTCCGCTGTACGGTCGGATCAACAAACGGCCAGAGGAGGTGCTCAAGTTCTGATTCCATGTCCCGGCCACAGAGTTTTTCAATACGGTAAACAAGGTCTATGTCCAGTTGAAAACATGTGTCGTTTGGGTAGTGGAGGAAATCTTCAGGTGAAGTTCCAAGGTCAAGCAGTTCTGAAGTCTGGAAACACTTGGTTTCCCCGTTCCAGATTGAGATGCGGAGGCTGTAGTGAACCGGCCTTGTCAGCACACTCCTTGACAGATAGATGGTGGGTTCCGGCTCTCCGTGCTTTTTGAGGCTGTTATTCATTGTCGAGGATGAGGTTTTTCAATCCCTGGATAAATTCCGGATTACAGTTAAGGGATTTACTTGCTTCAAGACGCATTCCAAGATCACGGGCCTGATCACGATAAAGCATATTTATTTCGTAAAGAGTTTCCACATGATCTGAAACAAAACTGATCGGAACCATGAGAATATTTTTATACCCCTCTTTTGCCAGACTCTCAAGCATCTCAGGTGTGGAAGGAGTCAGCCATTCCACAGGGCCTGAGCGGCTCTGGAAACAGAGTTTTCCAGGTAATCCAGTGAGTTCTTCAATGGATTTTATGGTTTGTTTGATATGGTCCACATATGGATCGCCTTCTTCAATGAAAGAGACGGGCAGGCTATGAGCACTATAGACGACCTGAGGAGGATCCGGGGCAAAGAGCGTTACAGTTTTTTGAATGTTGTCTGCCAGTGTCTTTATGTAATCGGGTTGGGTCGGCCATGAGTCAATAACAGTGAGATCTATGGCTTTACCGGTTCGTTCAATGGCCTCTTTGAGAGCTGTTATGGAAGACCCTGTGGTTGCACAGGAGTAATGGGGATACAACGCAAGAGCAATGATCTTGCTTATTCCCTTGTCGGTGAGGTTTTTTAGAGCCGTATCACTGTCGGGATGCCAGTAACGCATAGCACTGACAACTGTATAATCACCATGATTCAGCAAAGTTTCTTCAAGGGCACGACCCTGCTCAAAAGTAATGGAGGTAAGGGGGGAGCCGCCACCAATCTTCTCATAGATTTTCATGCTTTTTGGGGCCCGTCTTTTGGAGATGAGCCAGGCAAGAGGCTTCTGCATGAAAAAAGGACCTAAGCGGATAATTTCCCGATCTGAAAAGAGATTGTAGAGAAAAGGACGAACATCTTCAAGTTTTTCCGGGCCTCCCATATTGAGAAGAATTACCCCTGTCCGGTTTGATGTCATTGTCGCTTCCTGAATGATTTTTTGATTGTCTTTAGGCTGCCTTGAAAAATCAGGATTTTCGTTCAATGTCGAGGTATTTGAAAAATTTTACCGCAGGCATATGGGCGATATTTCGAGGATAAAATTTTAAAACAACGAAGAGATTGAGCGAAAAGACTATTTTTGAAAGTAGCCTTTAAGCTTTTGTCTGGAGAGCTCTTTATAACAGGAACTGTGATTCCCGGAAAGAAAAATGATATAGCGTCACCACCTGAAAAAGTCGAACTAATCTTGATTATCTGATCATAAAATATATACTAATAGAAGAGGCATCTGCTTTTTACTGTTCCGGCTGGAAACGCCTGACTGGAAATTTGTTGGAGCCGTAAAAGTCCGGGGAGTAAGAGCCGTGCCAGGGAGCGTGTCTTCGGATGCGTGTTGAAATGATGGCTTTTAGATTAATGTCATCATTGTAGCTTAATGGAGGAACCGTATGGATCTAAAGGTTGAAACCCGGAATGTTGAGTTGCGAAAAGGCTGGCAGAAAAAAATTGATGAAGAGAAAGAAAAGCTAATCCGTCATTTTGCCAATTTCGTACTCCACCTCCGTGTCTCCATCGAGGCAACTGCCCATCATAAGGAAGGTGGCTACGAGTTGAAACTTGTCGCCTCTGTTCCCAATGATACTGTTGTCGTTGCCAGAAAAGGGGAGAATGTGGGTCCCTTGTTAGTGGAAGCGTTTGATGTACTTTCTCACCAGATGAAAGAAATCTTACGAAAGAAACGAAAATCTCAGAAAGGTGCTGATGCTTCACTTGACGATGGCGCCCAGTATGGTGTGATTCGTAAGCTTTCCCCCTATGAATCCTATGGATTTATTGTGAGTGAAGATGCACGGGAGATATATTTTCATGAAAATGCTTTAAAAGATATCTCAATAGATTCACTGACCGAAGGTGATTCAGTAATGTATGGTGAAAGCCGCGGCGACAAAGGACCACAGGCTTCCTGGGTGCGAATCAGTCGCTGACTAAAATATCATTCCAAATAATCAAAGGCCCTGTGCGGAAGTTTCTGCACAGGGCCTTTTTCTTTTTCCACACCTTCCTTGCCATAATAATGAGGCAATGTTAAAAGTTTGATCTGAATATCAAAGCTCGGACATTTAACCTTGTACATCAAAATCAAAGACCATGTTTACCTGGATAAAGACGGCTGAGCTTTGAACGTAATCAGAATATAAATGGAGCTAATTAATGGTATTACAGCAAGAAGATCTGGGGGCTGAATATTACAGCCTGGAGCGGGAGGAAATACTGGATCGGATAAGCAGTCGCAAAGAAGAATTACGGGACGATGTTTTAATTCTCTGCCATCATTATCAGCAGGAGGATCTGTTCCGCTTTGCTGATCTCACCGGTGATTCCCTGAAACTTGCCAAAGAGGCCTCCGCCATCAGTGATAGGGAGTTTCTGATCTTTTGTGGTGTGCATTTTATGGCGGAATCTGCTGATATTCTTGCATCGCCAGATCAGAAAGTTCTCCTTCCTCATCTCCATGCAGGATGTCCCATGGCAGATATGGCCACAGTGGGCGCTGTCAGCCAGGCATATAAAGATCTGGTGAGTGCCGGGATTATAAAAGATGAAAAGGACATGGTGCCTGTGACCTATGTAAATTCCTCTGCAGCGATCAAGGCCTTTGTAGGGGAACGTGACGGCTCAGTATGTACATCATCCAATGGTGAAAAAGTTCTGCAGTGGGCGCTGGGGAAAGGAGAAAAAGTGTTTTTCTTTCCCGATGAACATCTTGGCCGGAATTCTGCAGCAGCACTCGGTGTTCCTGATGAACGGGTACTGCTCTGGCGTCGTGGTGAACTTCTCGGGGGTCATTCTGTGCGTGAGTTGCAGCAGGCAAAAGTTCTGCTTTGGGATGGCTACTGTGAAGTACATATGCGTTTCCTTCCTGACCATGTTCGTCAGTGGAGACTGAAAGAGCCCGATATACAAATCATTGCGCATCCTGAATGTCCCCGAGATGTTGTGAGTATTGCTGATCAATACGGTTCAACTGAAACCATTATTTCTGCAGTGAATGATTCGCCTGCCGGAAGTAAATGGGCCATTGCAACAGAAGTTAACCTGGTTGATCGCCTGCGGAATCAGCATCCGGACAAGGACATTCATCTCCTTGCCTCTTCACCCTGCCAGTGTACAACCATGGATTGTAACCAACCTGTAAACCTCCTCTGGCTGCTAGATAATATTGCTGCCGGCAACGTAAAAAATCAGATATGTGTGGATTTTAAGACGGCAAAACTTGCAGCCAGGTCCCTTGAGCAGATGCTCGCAATCTGATTGTTTTTTATTTATGTGGCCCTATATGAAACTTAGTAAAAATATTTTTTAGTACTGACAGCTTTGTTGAAACTGGATTCCCGCCTTCGAGGGAATGACATCTGGCCGATCCCGTGTGTCACTCCCGTGGAGGCGGGAGTCCAGGATGTTACCAGCTGAGTTTTGTTAATAACCACTTTTATTTATTTCTGCGATCGATGGAATTTACCGTGATCTCACCATCTGTAGGACCTGGGAGTAATTGTGACTGAAGAAGTATATCTTGTTGACGGAAGTGCCTATATCTATCGTGCATACCATGCTGTGGCTCCGTTGAGTAACAGTGAGGGCATGCCCACCCATGCAGTATTCGGATTTTTAAATATTTTACGACGTCTCATCAAAGAGAAGGCTCCGCAATATCTGGCTGTGGCCTTTGATATGAGAGGCCCGGTTTTTCGGCACGAAATTTATCCAGAATACAAGGCTAACCGTCCGCCAATGCCGGAAGATCTTGCAGTACAAATTCCCTATATTAAAGAACTGGTCCGTGCTATGAATATTCCCTGTTTTGAAATGCAGGGTGTTGAAGCGGACGATATTATTGCATCAGCTGCCAGCCTGCTAGGAAAACAGGGTATTAAGGTTGTTGTGGTCTCTGGTGATAAAGACCTTCTTCAGCTTGTGAATGAGCAGGTTGTGATGTGGGATCCCATGAAAAATAAAATCATGGACCCGGAAGCAGTTGAGGAAAAATACCATGTGAAACCTGATCAGTTACTTGACTGCTATTCCCTGATGGGTGACAGCTCGGATAATGTGCCCGGTGTACCTGGCGTTGGGCCCAAGACTGCAGAGAAACTCATCAACCAGCACATGAGCCTGGAAGGCGTGTTCGAAGCTCTTGATGCTATGAAAAAGTCAAAGCTCAAAGAGCGGCTTGGTGAGAATAAAGACGCTGCTTTTCTATCAAGAGATCTGATCAGATTGAAATATGATGTTGAGGTCCCATCAGAACTTGCCGGATACAGGCCCAAAGATCCTGACCAGGAAAAATTGCAGGATCTTTATACTCGTCTTGGTTTCAGCAGCATGCTGAAGGATGAAGTTAAAACAATTCCTGTACCCAGAAAGGGTTTTAAGCTGGTTCAGACTGAAAAGGACCTGCAGGACGTAGTAAGGCAACTGAAGAAAACCTCACTTTTGGTGATTGATACTGAAACAACTTCACTTGATGTTTCTCGTGCGTCACTTGTTGGGATTTCCCTGTGTACAGATCTTGAATCTGCCTGGTATGTTCCTGTTGCCCATTGCGATGAAAATGGCGAATTAGCGGATAATCAACTCAAACAGAATGTCGTTCTTGATGCATTGCGCCCCTTTCTTGAATCTCAGGATCTGACGAAACTTGGTCATAATATTAAGTATGACTACTCTGTATTACAAAATTCATGCAATCTTACCATACAGGGTCCTCTGTTTGATTCCATGATTGCCGCCTATCTTGCAGAACCGGGCAGAAGATCACTGAAACTGGATGAACTCTGTCTTGAGCGAGGCTACAAGTTAACAGCTTTTGATCAGGTGGTTGACGATCCTAAGAAGGATAATTGTTTTGCCTATGTCGGCCTTGAAGAAGCGTGTAAATATAGTTGTGAGGACGTGTTTGGAGCATTGCTGCTCTGGCAGAATTATGAAGTACTTTTAAAGGAGCTTGACCAGTGGGATCTGTTTACCAAGGTTGAAACTCCACTTATACCAATTCTGGCAGATATGGAAATTGCTGGAATTGCAGTATCCCATGAGGTTTTGGATAAACTTGAAGAAGAGTTTCAGAAAGAACTGGATGAATTGGAAACAGAAATTCATGAACTTGCCGGCTACAGTTTCAATATCCAGTCACCAAAACAGCTTGGGGTTTTGCTTTTTGAAGAATTAGAGCTGCCCCATGGTCGAAAAACAAAGACCGGGTACTCCACAGACATGAAGGTGCTGGAGAAACTTGCGCCAAAGCATGATATTCCGGCAAAAATCATGCGTTACCGTATCATTGCAAAACTGCAATCCACGTATATCAAGAAGCTGAAAAAACTTATTAATCCCAAAACAGGACGTGTCCATACCTCATTTAATCAAACTGTGACTGCAACAGGCAGGCTCTCATCAAGTAATCCGAATATGCAGAACATCCCCATCCGCACGGAGGAGGGGAATCGTATCCGGCATGCTTTTATCCCGGGTAAAGGGCTCGTTTTTCTTTCTGCTGACTATTCTCAAATTGATCTCCGGGTATTGGCGCACTATTCACAGGACGCTGCTCTCCTCCATGCTTTTCGAAATGGTGAGGATATTCACTCGCGCACTGCTGCTGAACTTTTTGCAGTATCGCCCCTGCTGCTGACCTCTGAGATGCGTCGCGTTGCCAAGTCCATCAATTTCGGCATCGTATACGGTATGTCCAGTTTCGGGCTTTCAAATCAGCTGAATATCAGTCGAAAAGAAGCCAGCCGTTTCATAGATAGATATTTTCACCTCTACAGCGGTGTGAAAGAGTTCATGAAAAAAATTGTTGAACAGGCAGGTATTGATGGCTATGTCACCACACTCTTGAACCGAAGACGCATGCTTCCTGAAATTAACGTAAAAAATAAGAC
>DQTH01000238.1 GCA_015662865.1 Desulfocapsa sulfexigens | reverse complement strand
CCGCCTTCGCGGGGATGACACCACCACGATCACTTGTAATTCTTTTGTTTTACCAATTCCTTATGTCTTCACCATATGAAGTTGGTTGAGTTTCATACGCAATCAGAAATTCTATTGTAGGTGCCACAGGACATGCAACTCATTGGTCCTGTAAGCAATCTCAGGAAATGGCGATAAACCCACGAAGCCCAAGAGTTTTTAAAAATGATGTCACCGAAGTTTCAGCTTCCTGGCTGGTTACTCTGTATTCCTTTGCAAAAATCTGAATAATTTCCTTCACAGTTCTTTTCCCGTCAATGAGGTGCCAGGCAAAACTTCCCATCTGATCCAGCTGGAGTTTTTTTGTTGGAAGCTCAGTGGAATTTTTACTGAACCTCTCGTGTATGGCCAGAAAAAATCGATTCAGGGGAAGAGGATAGGTGAAAAGAATTTCTCCATTTTCCAGTTCCTGCCACTGGGCACTACTGTTTTGGGTTGGAACACATTGTAATGCCTGGGTCCGGTCAAACGTTTCAGGTTGATCAGAGGGAGAAGATTTCATAGCTGTCCAGTATGGTGGTGAGTAATTCTTCAGGCAGTGGTTTCTTGTCAAAAAAGAAGAGGCCGCTCAGGCGGTCATATTCAGGGTGATGGCGAAGAACCACATAGTGAAAAGGAGATTTGCGTTTGAATCTGCTGAGAATCTGTGTCGTAATGGATGGATAACTGCAATGGCTTACCAAATGTTCTTCCACCAGGATTTCTTCCTCAGGAATCATGATATCACCAAGTCGAGTCATGAGATCTGTAAGTGTAGAATTCTGCAATCGCTGGGAAGCTGATGCCAGACGGCAGAGATGCATGGTGAGACTTTTATCTGTGAATGTGAGTCGGGTGAGGCCTGCGGCAAAACTGTAGCTGCCAAGCTTGAAGCTTGCCGGCAAAGATACCTGAAAGTCCTGAAGGGACCAGAGTATTTTCTGCTCTTTGTGTCCATGACAGCTTATGGAAGAAATAACTCTTGTTAAATCCCAGTGATGTTGTTTGGCAAAATCTTTAAAAAAGTAGAGAAGAAATGTGGTTTCACAGGTATTACAGGTGAGCAATGCTGCTTTGAGTTCTCTGCTTTGCGGGTCGGTAAGGAGTTTTATGTCAAAGGTCGTCTTTAGCTTCTTCCAGGAAACCGGCAGGGAATCCATCACCAGCAGATCACTATCCCGGGCAAGCGTACGGAGAACAGAGTCAGCAGCCTGTTTAGTGTGTTTTTCTTTTCTTTGCCAGCGGACTTCCAGAACAGGTCTGAAATCGTCTTCAAAGAGCAGGTGTGTGTCGCCTGAAATAATTGCATCCCATTGTTCCGGGCAACGCAGTGTGATCTGGTTCCAGCCAATGGTCCGCCAGATGTCCATATGGGGGGAGGTCACTGCAGTTATTTCGGGATCAGATATTTCCAGTCACTTTTCTTACGCTCTTGACGCTTCTTTTTTTCTTCATCACTGATGCTTTGTGTGCATTGTGTAGTGAAGCATTTCTGTTCACGAATAATATTATCCGGAAGGAAGAGCTTCACCATATTTCCCGTGTTCTCGTTGGGGTTTTTGGTGTTATGCTGGAGAATCAGGTGGACCCGGTTGTTGTTTTCATCAACAAACTTCCATTTCCAGATGTGAAGGATACCAAAGGAATCACCCTTCCATTCATCCGGTTTTCCATATTTTTTCTTGAATTTTTTAAGAAGAGTTTTGAAATATGCTTTGCTGGAATCTGCATATTTTAATTTTATTTTGACGATTTCTCCTGGGGAATCACATATGGCATAGGAGATGATTCCTTTATGGAATCCATGCCAGTCGTAAATCACAACTTCTTTTAGAAAATTTGAATATTCTATGTCCGGATAATCGGTCACATTACTGCCAAGTACAAATCCACCAACTTCCTTGGGAATATCTTTTGCGAAGACTATGCCCGGGAGAAGGAAAAAAAATTGTGAGATAAAGATGATGCTGAGAAATTGCCTGTTCACAAGTGAGACTCCTGCAATAAATGAAATTTTTTTATTACTCATATCTGAATCCGTGGCGGCTTTATGGTTTGTTTGGCTCAACCACTGAACTTTGCGGTACAAATAATAGATTTCCCGGTTCGATAGTAAACTATCCGCCGCCCTCCGGGGCATCCACTTGTAATGCATCCCACCTCTTTTGAACACCTTAATATGGTCCACTATAATTAGAGCGTTCAAGCAAGCCGGGCTACGCCACCATCGAACACTCATGGATTCAGGTTATATATTACCATGTATCATGGAATTAAGCTTCATACCAGTATATTTAGGTTGCAATAATTGCCATTTTCAGTGAGTATTCGGCGACGATATTGGCGAATAGATTTAAGATTAGGTCACTCCATCCTCTAACTTTAGTAAGGTATGAATAAACCAGGAGCAGATTCTAAAGTTCGTATTACTGAGCGGTCGCTTTTTTACTGGATACTCAGACGGCATCGTCCCATGCAGCTGTTCCTGCTGCTTGTTATTGTTATCAGTCTGTTTTTCAGAGTCTTTCCACTGGAAATGCAAAAACGCATCATTAATGAAGCTATCTACCTGAAAGAGACTGAACTGCTCTTTTTATATTGCGGCCTCTATCTGGGCGCTGTAACCATTGCCGGCCTGCTTAAATATGCGATCAACGTAATGCAGCTGTTTACCGGCCAGAAGATTCTGGTGGAGATGCGTACGGAGCTTTATCAGCATGTTCTGCAGCTTCCTCTTCAGTTTTACCGGAAAATGCAGCCCGGAACAGTTATTTCGGCAATGACATCAGAGCTCAATGCCATTGGCTTTTTTCTGGGTGGTGCCATTGCTATTCCCGTCACCAGTGTCCTGACATTTAGTGTCTTTCTGGGCTTTATGTTCAATCTCAATCCCCTGCTGGCCATGCTCAGCATTGGAATATATCCTGTTGAGCTTGTACTTATTCCCTACCTTCAGAAAAAGTACAACACACTGAACAAGAGACGTGTGAAAACCACTCGAGCCATGGCCAATGTGGTGAATGAGTCCATTTCCGGTATTCATGAAATCCATGGCAATGTAAGTTATGGACTGGAAGAACAAAAACTCTCTTCCTTTATTGACCAGCTGCATGCCTTGATGAAAAAGCTGTTCATTGTCAAGTACGGGATAAAGTTTGCCAATAATCTGTTTCAGTCACTGGGTCCGTTTATTCTTTTTCTTGTGGGTGGCTACATGGCGATCAATGGCCAGTTTACCCTTGGTGCTCTGGTTGCATTTTTATCAGCCTATGAAAAAGTGTATGATCCCTGGAAGGAACTGATTGAATATTATCAGAGCTATCAGGACGCGAAGATTCGTTACAGCCAGATAATGAAGATTTTTGATCTGGATCCTCCCCATTTATTGCTTCCTGCCGGTCGGGAGCCATTGGCTTTACCCGGAAATATTCAGCTGAGTAACGTGACTTTTACTGTTGGTAACGGAATCAAACTACTTGAGAATATTAATGTTGATATTAAAGCCAATGAACAGATTGCCCTTGTTGGATTCTCCGGATCAGGCAAATCGACCCTCGCCCTGCTTATAGCCCAGCTTTACGATACCAGTCGTGGGAATATTGAAATTGATGACTACGACATTGAAGATTTAAGTAAGTTTGATATGGGTAAAAGTGTTGCCATGATTGCTCAGCATCCTTTTATTTTTTCCGGTACTATTTATGCCAACCTGCTCTATGGCATCAAAGCAATTGCTGAAGACGACGAGCTTCCGGATCGTGAGCAAATTCTCTCAGTCATACGGGATGTAGGGCTCCAGGATGATGTTGTTCGTTTCGGGCTCCAGGCAGTACTTACCGCTGAGGAATGCAAACCGTTCAGGAATAAGTTTCTACGAATGAGGCAGATCATTCTCACCAGCCTGCGTGATGATTTTGCCAATGCCATCGAGTTTTACGATGCCACAAAATATCTCTATTATTCCAGTATTCGTGATAATATTGTCTTTGGAGACAGTTTAAGTGGAGAATTTCTGGTTGAACGCCTGGCAGATCATGCCCAATTTATGGAACTGCTGCGTGAAATCAAACTTGAAAACACTCTGTTAACCCTGGGGTTTGCCCTTGCCACTCAGACCGTGAACCTGCTGGCCGATTTTCAGGATGATGAATTCTTTTTCCGTGACAATCCCATGGAGGTCGATGAATTTACAATTTACAGCGAGCTTCTGGAGAGACTCAAAGGTCCACAGCCAGAAGATGTTGAAGATCGTCGTCTGCTCCTCACCCTGGCTTTCAGATTTATCCCCAATAAACACCCGATAGTTTCACTTCCTTCTGCACTGGAGCAGCAGATCCTTAAAGCAAGGCATCTGTTTCAGGAAATCATTGTTAATATCGATATGGATCATTGCAAAGTGACAGGATCGTGCAAGCCGTGTGATAAGATACCGAAATGTGGTGAATCAAGTGCTTTCATTCCTTTCTGTCCCAGCGAATACATGTATACCCGCACCCTGCTTGACAATATTCTTTTCGGTGCTGTGAAATCTGAAAAACTGCTTGACGACCATCTGCGAACCCTCGCTCAGCAAGCTTTCCAGGATGAAAAACTACTTGATGAGGTAATGGCTATCGGCCTGAAATTTGAGGTGGGCAGCAAAGGTGATCTTTTGTCAGGAGGGCAGAAACAGAAACTTGCCATTGCCAGAGCATTCTTAAAAGATGCACCTATTCTCATTATGGATGAGGCAACAGCAAGTCTCGATAACAGTTCCCAGGCCCGGATTCAAGGACTGCTGGAAAATGAATTCAAGGGGAGAAAAACAGTAATCTCTGTTATTCATCGTCTGGATTTGACCCCGGCCTATGATCGTATTTTAGTATTAAAGGCAGGTCGTATAATTGAACAGGGAACATATGATGAACTCATGGAGCGCAAAGGAGCTTTTTATGAACTTGTCCACGCAGAATCCTGATTTGTGTTCGAAGTGTCAGTTAACTGATGTTCAGGAGTTTTTGACCAGATTTCCTATATTTTCCGGTGCACCTGCAGGAGTGGTCAACCTTTTTGGCTATCTGTCCAAAAAGGAAGAGTATAAAAAAGGGCAATCGATTCTTGAGGAAGGAAAAAACTGTGATCGCCTTTTTCTTATTCTGTCCGGGAAAGTGGCTATTTTCCAGTATTATAATGAGAGGCGGTTCCATCTTCAGCTCCTTAGTGGTGACGGGATTAACTATTTTGGCGAACTTGCACTTCTTGCCGAATTCAAGTGGTTTTTTTCAGCTGAAGCCTGGACGGATGTGGAATTGATAAGTATTAGCCGGGAGGCCTTCAGTAAAGTTATGGAACGCTATCCGGAATCCTATCAGAGCATGGTCAGAAAAATTATTAACGTCCGTATTCACCGTTTTGTCGACCAGAGCAGTTATCTGCTTGATCATATTTCACCGGAGGCCTGGCGGGAATATCCGGAAGAAGAGGAGTAATTGTACGCAGCATTGCTCATAGAAATGCTTATATTTACCAATAGAGATAAGCCTTTTGATTTAGTAACAGATCAAATTTAATTATGAGGCGAAAAATGTCTACCCGCAAATCAATACTATACTATTTTTGTTGCTTTATTTTTATGACCCTTATCCTGATCACACAGGGTTGT
>DQTH01000059.1 GCA_015662865.1 Desulfocapsa sulfexigens | reverse complement strand
TTTTTTTGTTTTGTAAAAAAAATCAGGTTCATCCGACTAAAGCGTACTTAGTTTCATGAAGGGCATGGATCTTCAATTTAAAAAACTTCATATCCCGAAAACCATACGCCTGCCTTTGCAATGTTTTGATTTTGTTGTTGGTCCCCTCTAAGGGACCTGTTGATATCGGATAATCGTAGTAAGCAAGGATACCTTTGCGGTGACGTTTGAGAGTGTCTGCAAACTTATCAAGCATCCTGATGCCAGCACTCCTTGCTCTCGCAATCCATTGGTCAAGGAAGACTGAGGCATTTTCCTTGTTTTTCTTAGACCATAACTGCCGGAGATCTTCTTTCAGATAATAGGCCGTAGCCAAGGGTTGGTTGAGTTGCAGGGCTGCCTCGAGCCGTTCTTGCTCATCATACTCCTGACGTAGGTTGTCCGGATTTTTCATCAAAAGCCACCTTGTTCCCTTGAGGACCTGCTTGTCTGCCTCCTTAGCCTCGCGCTGCAGATCCCGGCGCAGGCCAGCAAGTTTGTCGTTGAACATTTTGACAATATGAAAATGATCAAAAACAATGGCGGCGCCTGGGAGGTTTGTTGTGACAGCTGAGATAAAAGATGGAGACATATCCATGGCAACAGCATCGATCTTTGCTCTGGAACGTTTCAATCTTTTCCAGAATGGGAGCAGAGCATCAGCTCCTTTTCCGTCACCGACAAAAACAACGCTACCTGTAAGAAGGTCAAGCACTACGGTAAGATAACGGTGGTCTTTACCGATGGAGATTTCATCAATAGCAATGAGCTCGAGCTCTTGCAGCCTGGGTTTGGCGTAGCGTTTTGAGAGATACCGTTTTTGGATATCTTTCACGACATCCCAACTGATGCCAAGGTGCATAGCAGTATTTTTGATTGTCATGTGGCGCGATAACTCTAGGGCGTAGCGTTCAAACGACTTGGTATATGTCCGACGTGGATCGGCAAACCCGATTTTGATCTGTCGGACAATACCGCAGTCATGGCATTCAACTCTGGGGACATGGAGTGTGACGTAAACCATTTTTCTGCCAATTGGCAGAGCTTGGAACCATCGCAGCAAGCTACCTCGCCTAATGACGTGTCTTCCGTCACAACAGGGACAGCGAAGTGTTGATGGATCTTTTGCAATGGAAAACACGATATCACCTTCTTGGAAATACGAACGTTTATAGCGATAGCCTCGAATGCCGAATCCATGGTACAATAAGCTCGTGGACATACTCCCTTCTCCTTTCCAAAGTTGATTGGTCTCTTCTTAGAAAGGAAGAACAGTATGTCCACATTTTCAATTTAAAAGTACGCTTAAGCCGGATGAACCAAAAATCATAATTTACTCCTTTGTTTTAGGATTAATCTTTATGTGGCTGAGTGCCACAATTTTGTTCTTATCTGTACTTTGATATTGGTCGGCAGTATCATCCTGACTCCATATCTGCTGGAGGTCGGGTGAGTTATTATGCTTCAAGAGTTAGTTGAGTGGAAAGCTATTGTCGCATAAGAATCAGGTTGGTTGATTCTTTGCTTTTCCCCATCTTGTCAGATAGTGCTTTATGTGCTGCTGCTACATCAGCAGGAGATCGAACTGGATTTGTTCCTGGGAAAGCACCATTTTCTACAAGGCTGCTATAAATTCCAGGTAAATTACTGGATTCAATGGATGGTGCATAATATTCTATATATTTTTCAATATAGGTTTGGGTTAAAGGACTCAAAACGCCATCTTTTGGTACCTGATAATATTTTTTCCCATCAATTGGATTCACTACAGAACTCAGGTTATAGCGAGCAAGCCATTTTTGAATATCATAAATCTGTTGTGTGCGGGTTTTTAACAAAAAAGTCTTATTCAAACTCCGCATAACATCACGATCAGCCTGTTCCATGCTTAATAATCTCCAATAGGGCAGGTCATAATATTTGCCGAAAAGCTGTAGAATTGAATATTCTACCAGGTTTCGAACAGCTTTGTGGAAACCTTGTTTTCGTTCAATTCTTCCTTCAATACCCATCCCACTACCCCATATGGCAAAGCCAAAGTCGTGGTCTTTGTCTAGTTCTAGTACATGTACAGTGTTGGAAACATTGACTCCTGGAATTACTGCATGGGTTGCGTAATCTAATAGGTAAAGATCAAGAACTACTCGGGATAATTTTTTTGATTTTCCTGCACCTAAGCCGATATCAGCCTCAGTTCCCTGGTGGCTGATCAACATATCAAGATTCACACTGCTACTGTTCCCTTCAATATCTTTGTCGAATTCAGTTATGGAACCACCAATGAGCAGGTCGGGCAGCACACGGGTTCCTTTACCACCTGTTTGAGCATCATTTATTATATAATTGGGGTCATATGGAACAACAACAATTCGAGGACCGGCAAATTCGCTCACGCTGTTAATCACCATATTGGTTAGATTGTAAGGCAATTCACTGCCACCGGCCGTATTTCCGATATTCATGGGTTGAATGATTTTACGATAAGAAACGGTCTCATTAATGACCGTCCCCATCTGTTCCAGTGCATTTGCGTATATTGTTGATTGAGCAAAAGGATATTTATTATCTTCAAATGTGCGCTTTTCAGCCTCAGAGAGAGAAGGGGATAAATCCGGGACACATCCGTTTAACAAGAGCAGTGATAAAGCGACGAGTAAAGCCAGATTTTTTTTTCCAGTGACCATTCTTTTATTAATGCGCATTAATTCCACCATCTATTTCAACTTTGTTGTTCAAGGATTGAACCCGCCCACTTCGGTTTACATGTACTGTTCCGATTTCCATGGACTCTCCTGACGCATCGATTTTCCCATCAATGGTAACCGAGTTATTTACTGTGCCTACCCGGCCTGACTTCTTAATTGATACTGTTCCAATTTCAAGGGTATCTTTTTTTGATTTCACATCATCCTTTATAATAATAACATTATTCACTTGACGTACCCGTGAACCACGTTCTATTTCTATATTTCCAATTTGTTCACCAGAAATGGAGTCATCATAAGAATCAATTTCCTGATAATTATAGATTATGGTTCCATTGTTTGTATAGTTCCGGTCTGCACGACTCTTAACAAGGCGTTGGTTATAGGTTTTATGTACATGTTTGTCGGCGGCAAAACTCGGAGCTAACCAGAAAATTAGTACAATAGGTATTGCAACAGTGATAACGGGTAGTATGTAGGGAACTTTCATAACAATTTCTCTAAGAAGATTAATTTACGGTTTTTGAGCCATACGCTCAAAAATCGTAAATTAA
>DQTH01000285.1 GCA_015662865.1 Desulfocapsa sulfexigens | reverse complement strand
TGATATGATACAAACAGGACAAAGGTTATTGCGGAATAGTTCCGCTGTGACTGGACATTAAGCAAGTCCGAAACTTGAGTAATTACAAGTGATCGTGGTGGTGTCATTCCCGCGGAGGCGGGAATCCAGTTTCGTGCCAGCCCTCTGGATCGGAGTCTACGCTTACCTCCCGCCTCCGCAGGAATGACAAACAAAATGGCTGAGTTTTGTACGTAATCACAATTAAATTACAATTCACCCGGCAATTCCTCGCCTGCCCCGGAATATATTTTAACTTCCTGCAGTCCATGCAGAAAAATGTCTGTATGACATTCCTTGTCAAGCTTTCCTGTTTAGAGTATTTATCCAGAAAATAGATATTATTATTTTTTTCAATAACAGGAGAAAAAATGAGCGATACAGATAAAGACAAAGAGTTCTACGAAATGGCTGATTCTTATATTGCCCTCGCCAATGAACAGAGTAATGGTGAGGTGCATCCCGGAAAAGTCAGCGCGACTTTCCTGTATGCTGCTGCCAGGTTTAATACATTCCTTGTTGCCTCTGCAGCAGAATCTGCCGATGAATTTGCATCAAAAAAAGAAGAAGCCATTAATTACTTCATGACTGAATACAAAAAGATGCTTGATGAGCATTTTGCAGATTATGAAAACAACTTTGACATGTATACCGGGGAACGGAACAATCCGGCCAATTAACTAGAAATGTTACAAAACAACCACCGAACCGGATAAGTGGTTCCTGTTCTGAGTTGCTTTATTGAATCACAGGTTCACCATGGATTCCAAACCGAGTTCACCCTTTGCCCTTTCCAATGTCAGGCGCTTTATTGCGTTTCGAACATTCTTCAACTCCCGATTCTACTACCCCGTTTTTACGATCATATTCCTGGACTATGGCCTAACCATAGAACAGTTTGCTCTTTTAAACACCATCTGGGCATTTACCATTGTACTGGTTGAAGTGCCTTCCGGAGCTCTGGCAGATCTTATTGGCAGAAAACGACTTCTTGTGGCCACCAGCTGGCTGATGATCATCGAAATGTTTCTCCTTGGATTTGTGCCATTGGGTAACAGCAATTTGATTTTCGGGGCTTTTCTTCTAAACCGGATCCTGAGCGGTCTTGCTGAGGCCCTGGCCAGTGGAGCCGATGAGGCCATTGCCTATGACACGCTGATTGCTGAAGGTGATCCGGAAGACTGGCCCAAAGTACTGGATGTCCAGATGCGGGTACAGAGCTTTTCCTATATCATCACCATGACCATGGGAGCATTTGTGTATGATCCCGGCACAGTAAATGCGGTGCTCCACTGGTTTGGCCTGGATATAAACTTGAGCCAGCAGGTAACCATGCGTTTTCCCATCTACCTGACCCTTGCCCTTGGTGTCCTCTCACTGCTTACAACAAAAGGAATGAAAGATCCTGTCACAAAAACAAAAGAGGAAACCGCTGAACATAATGTCTGGCAAAAAATAAAAGGTATTTCAAAACTCACCCTGATGGCAGGTCACTGGATTTTCCATACCCCCATGGCAATGGCCGTCATCCTCATTGCCATGAGTCTGGATCATGTCCTGCGCATGCTGGTCACCATGACCAGCCAGTATTACAGAATCATTGATCTGCCGGAAGCAAGTTTTGGGCTGATTGGTTCAGGTATTGCCCTCATTGGCATGGTGATTCCACGAATTGCCAGGGCTATGGTGGAACACTTCAAACCCCTGACCAATGTTCTCTGTGTGATCGTGCTTGCCATAGCATCTCTGTACGGGCTCACCTTTTTTATCCCTGTTTTTGGTATGCTCCCAATGGCACTGGTATTTATTTCAATGATGCTGACTTCTTTCTTTACCAGCCACTATTTAAACCAGATGGCAGAGCCCCACCAGCGTGCAACAGTTCTCAGCTACAAAGGTCTGGCATTCAATGCTGCCTATGGAATGATTGGTATTTTCTATGCCGGACTGATAACAAAACTCCGTTCCAGCGTTGGTGATATTTCTCCCCGATTAACCGCGAACATGATTGAAGATGAAGCCTTTCGCCAGTCTATCACCTACTTCCCCTGGTATCTTGGCTTTATACTTCTTCTGACAAGTGTGATCTGCCTGGCCCACAGTAAAACACAAGCCCCGGTAGAAGACTGATCACTTCTCAGTCATAAGCAGAGCAACATAGTGAATCTACTGGACAACTGAAACATGTACAGTGTATATTATGTAAAGTGGTTATCAACTAAACTCAGCTGGCAATATTCTGAACTCCCGCCTCCGCAGGAGTGACACGGAATCGGTTATATGTCATTCCCGCGAAGGCGGGAGGTAAACGTAAACTCCGATCCAGTTTCCACAAGGCTGTCAGTAATAAAAGAGCATTTTTTTGCTGAGTTTCATATAGAGCCACATTAAGTAGTAATCGATATTTTATTGAACAACTCTTTGCTGGCTCTTAATAATCCTCCGCCTCCCATGAATACAAAATGTGCAGTGCAAAGCAGCCTGAATGGAGACAAACTCTGTCTCACATTTACCGGTTCATGGACGATTCAGGCAAAGCCCTGCGATCTGCCGGACACTGCTCAACTCTTCACTCAAAAAGTAAAAACCCTCTGCTTCAGCACTGAGGATCTCAAGGATTGGGACTCCAGACTGCTTATTGAACTCACTCGAGTAACCGAGGCTGCTGTCTCGCACTCAATATCTATTGACGATCAGGGACTGCCGGACGGTATTCGTACCCTTCTCCGACTGACCCGAAAAAAAACGCTCCTGCCGCCCGATGACAGTTATTCAGAAGTAGGAATTCTGGAGGAAATAGGCAAACATACGCTGGGATTTTTCAAACAATCAGTTGAAATGCTGGCCTTCACTGGCGATATCCTCTTATCGTATTTGCGTCTCTTCTCAGGCCAGGCCCGTTTTCTAAAAAGAGATTTTATCTATTTTTTTTATGACTGCGGTCCGCAGGCCCTGCCAATCGTAGCCCTGATCGCCTTCCTTGTTGGCTTCACCCTGGCTTTTATCGGAGCGGTACAGCTGCAACTGTTTGGAGCGGACATTTATGTGGCAAATCTTGTCGGCTTAACCATGGCCCGTGAAATGGGTCCCATGATGGCTGCAATAATCATGGCCGGACGAACCGGAGCTGCTTATGCTGCCCAGCTTGGCACCATGCAGGTCAATGAAGAGATTGATGCCCTGCAGACAATGGGAATAAACCCTCTGGATTTCCTTGTCCTTCCCCGGATGACCGCGCTGATTATTATGATGCCGCTCCTTGCAATATTTGCTGATTTTATCGGCATCCTTGGCGGCTTTTTCATTGGCTCGCTGTCTCTGCATATCAGTCCGGTCCTCTATTACGACCAGACAGTCGAAGCAATACACATCAATCATTTTCTGGTGGGTATCGTCAAATCAATTGTTTTCGGCTATCTGGTTGCCTTCTGCGGATGCATTAAAGGGATGCACTGCGGCCGCAGTGCCGGAGCCGTTGGAGTTGCAACCACTTCAGCCGTGGTGACAGCCATTGTATTCATCGTAATCACTGACGCCGGTTTCACTTTCTTCTTTGATCTCATAGGTATATAGAACCATTATGATGAAACCGGAAACACTCATTGATGTTCAGGACCTTACCATGGCTTATGGTGATTTTATTTTGCAGAAGCACCTGACGTTTACCATCAAAAAAGGATCAATTTTCACGATTATGGGTGAATCAGGCTGCGGCAAATCCACTCTGCTCAGACATTTCACTGGACTCAAACGTCCTGCTGCCGGAAATATCCTTTTTTCAGATGTGGATTTCTGGCTTAGTGACAAAAAAACAAGGGTTCAACTCATGCAGAAGAGCGGAGTATTGTATCAGTCCGGCGCGCTCTGGAGTTCCATGACCATAGGGGAAAATATTGCCCTGCCCCTGCAGCAATTCACTGATCTTTCACCGGAACTCATTGACGAAATTGTCAACCTGAAGCTTGCCCTGGTGGGACTCAAAGGCTTCGGAGATTACCTTCCATCAGCCATCAGCGGTGGCATGAGAAAGCGTGCAGGACTGGCAAGAGCCATGGCTCTTGATCCGGATGTCCTCTTTCTGGACGAACCATCAGCGGGACTTGACCCGATCAGCTCCAAAATGCTGGATGATCTGATTCTTGAACTTCGGGATAGCCTTGGAGCAACCATTGTCATTGTTACTCATGAGTTGCCCTCAATTTTTACTCTTGCCGATGATTCTATTTTTCTGGATACGGAAACACGAACCATGCTCGCTACCGGCAATCCGAAAATACTTGCCAGGGAGTGTGACAATACAAAAGTAAAACAATTTCTCAGCCGCAGCGTATCTCTACCGAATTAACCTTAAGTGTAAGAAATTATGACAAACAAAAAAATGAAGCCCGTGATGATTGGTAGCTTTGTCATCGTCTCTCTGGTCCTTTTCATGGCAGCCATTGTCATCTTCAGTGGGGCAAAATTCTTTTCTGTGGAAAATCTGGTCATTACTTATTTTGAAGGCTCTCTCCAAGGGCTGAGTGTTGGCGCTTCTGTTACCTATCGCGGGGTGACCGTTGGTCAGGTAAAAGAAATCAAGATTCATATCCAGGCAAATGAGAACAAGAATCAGGAACTCATTATTCCTGTTCTGATCTCACTCAATGCAGGAGAAACCTTAATTGTTGATGGTACTGATACCTACGATGAAACGAATGTGAATGACTTCCTCCAGGACATGTGTGAACAGGGGCTCAGAGCCAAATTAAAACTCCAGAGTCTGGTAACAGGTAAACGTTATATTGATCTCGCATTCTATGAAAACAGTCCGGCGGTTTTTCGCGATCAGGCAGGGAAATATTTTGAGATTCCGACCCTCCCCTCAGAAATACAACAACTCACCAAAATGCTTGAGAATATCGACTTGGGGGATGCATATAATAAAGTGATTAGCACACTGGATTCCATAGAAAAACTGACAACAAATATCTCCAAAACTCTCAGCACCCCGACAACAAAGGCACTGGTCACCAATCTATCTTCAGCTGCTTCAAGCCTGGATTCGATTCTCTCTCAGGTTGATTCAGAGCTCAGCCCCATTCTAGAAAAAGTTGATGGCGGTCTTGATAACATAAATGGCCTCACAAACCATGCTGACCAGATGGTTACCTCCCTCGACACCCGGATCAAACCTGTTGTTGACGAAATGACAAATGCCCTCGCCAGTATTGACACCACTTTGCAACAGGCGGATGATTTTTTTGCACAGGCTGAAGAAACAATACAACCAGATTCACCCCTCTACTACAGACTCACCGAAGCCATGCACCAGCTTGAAAAAACGGGAAAATCAATGGAAAGACTAAGTAATTTTATCCATCGCAACCCTGACACCCTGATCTTTGGTCTGCAGAAAACAGAAAAAAGTCAGCAGAAGTAGGCTCTCCATCTGGTCAGAGTGAAATGATGACACTGTTTCAGAGACGAGCTGCTTCGCTACTTGAACCTGCGAAAAAATTACTAAAAGGTCGTATCTCTTTTTACTGACAGACAGTTGGCGTAAAAAAATACAAACAGTTCTTTTCTCCACCAAACTGGAATAGATCATTCATATGTTTACCCGTATTTCTGACAAAGAATTTGAACAAACTATCATAAGATTAATAATTGGAAGTAGTGTTATTCTTTACCTTCTTATGTTTGCACCGTTCCAGAAATGGATGGTCTCCTTATTCCCAGCTTTCGTGTTTATTTCACTGGGTTTGGCTCTTCATGTTTATTTTAATCCTGGGAATTACCTCTGGCGCAGAATGTTTGGACAGATCATTGATATAGGCTCAATAAGTTTTAACCTCTTTTATTGTGGAATTGCCGGAGGGGCGATTATTGGAGTTTACCAATGGATCATTATTGGCAATGGCTTTCGATTTGGAGTCAAGTATTTACTAAGTGCAACAGTGCTTACCACGGTTTTCTTTTCCATTGTAGCGCTCAAGTCACCTTTCTGGGTTGAACACAAATTCTTTTCCTTGGGAATTGTGAGTGCACAGCTGTTAGTGCCATTTTATTTTGCCGTCCTTCTGAAAAGATTACAGGTAGCAAATAAAAACTTTGAACAGCTTTCCCTTTATGATGGGCTTACCGGACTTATGAACCGGCATACCTTTGATTCACGAATATCATCAGAAACATCCCGTTTGAAACGTTTCAACACACCTTTTGCCCTTGCCTTGCTGGATATTGATCATTTTAAAAATGTTAATGATACATATGGCCACCTGGCTGGTGACATAGTTTTACGAAAGATAGCTGAAGTTCTCAAAAAGTCATGCAGGGACGGAGATATCGTAGCCCGGTTTGGCGGAGAGGAATTTGCACTGCTTCTACCCGGTAACGGGAGGCGTGATATAGCTCTTGCAGGAGAGCGGTTACGAATGGCAGTGGAGCAGCTCACCATCATTGTCGGCGACCAACCACAATCAATCCTGGTAACTGTCAGTGTGGGAATTGCATACTGGAATGACCGGTTTGACAACTCCAGCGACTGGATTCAAAGTGCTGATAAAATGCTCTACGAGGCAAAGCGTCAGGGACGAAACAGAGTTGTGGTGACTCCCATACCCAGCAGCCACAAACTGATAGCTTGATAGGGGATGACACCGGCACCATTAGCCAGAATTACGTGATCTAAGGTAAAACAATATTCTCATAGTGAAAAATCAATTATCCTTTGTAATTTTTTAATGCCGACTGCATGCAGCCAAACTGACAATTATCTAGTGTTTGGTATTCTCGATTATGAAGAGAGAAATCAAATTCTCCAAAACAAACTTAGATATTTTAGTAAAAGCTGATAAACTACTTAATAGGAAAAATATCTGGTGCAAAACCTCAAACAAGCCCAGTTCATTTGAGGCTTAGAAGAAAGCATCTCATACAGCGTCAGGAGGCAGGTTTGCCCGCCAACAGCCTGACTCCAGAAAGTAATATTTGCCATTGATGATTGCTACAGATATCGATGGCGTAAATACATATTTTTGATTTCAACAACTATCCCTCGACCTCATTTGACGATGTTAAACAGGTAGTTATATGAAACAAAACCAATAGAAACAAAATACAATGGATAGCGTTTTAGAAGCAGACTTGAAGCACGATGGGCTGCTTTTTTTCGATTTCCTCAATGTTAAATATTTATATAAACCTGAAGGTTGCCAAATAGGGAACATAAAATATTCTGATTACGTACAAAGCTCAGCCATTTTTGTAAGTCATTCCCGCGTAGGCGGGAGGTAAGGTATAATGAGAAGGCTGGTTCACCCGCGAGCAAGAGTATA
>DQTH01000107.1 GCA_015662865.1 Desulfocapsa sulfexigens | reverse complement strand
CGATGCAACTATTAATATGACTAGAATGTTCAGCAGAATACCAACGAATGCATATCTGTTAGGTTTAGATTTTCGACAAGGCATAATTAAAATTTTCTCCTAATTTCATATAGTTCTTAGTTAGAAAAAGATAATACTAGCATAAAAAAGTTCCATTTGACACATTCTATCAGGATTTTATAATGATCAGTTTAAGTATAGTAACAGCTAGCCCCCCAATTTCTTTAAAAAAAATAGAAAAGCTTCTTGTTATTTTTTCTCAGGCTGTGATAAGGTATATGCTATAAGGGTAATAAATATTTAAAGACGCATATTTTCTTCTCTGCACTAAAATCTGTTAACACTTGTAATAATATCTTTATGCTGCCCGAAAAAAATAAGCTGAGTGATTCTGAAGAAGAAACACGTGACTTTTTAATCAGTCTTTCCCTGTTTGATAGTTTTAACGTGGATGAACTCACATTGCTAGCCCGTCACATGAGCTATATTCAGCTTCAACGAAGTGAATTTCTCTTTGTTGAGGGTGACAAAGGTGATTTCATGGGATTTGTTGTGCACGGTGTTCTTGAAGTTTTAAAAAAATCCGCCACCGGTGAAAATGTTCTCATTGCAAGACTTTCCAAGGGCAGTTCCATTGGAGAAATGGCTCTTATTGACAAGTCACCACGCTCAGCAACAGTCATATCAAGACAACCTACCACAATGCTTACATTGACCAGTAAAGGTTTTGACCGCCTTCTTGAAAAATCTCCCACCACAGGAGTGAAGATCATTAGAAAAATTGCCAGGCTCCTGAGCTTAAACATGCGTAGGACGTCAAGTAAACTCGCAGATTTTATTAATTACGATCCTCTTTAATATGTTTTTCACTTTCTTTACTCAAACGAATCCATTCATCGGCTTCACTTAATATCATGGTAGATACTCCAAGAATTCTTTTTGCAGACCGCAGCCCGCAGGACCAGAGCAGCTGCATGCAACTTTTTGAGGAAACAGCCCCAGGCAAGGTTCTTCTTTGCAATAATATTTCAGAACTCTCTGATACTCTTACCGGGAACAATATTGATCTTCTCTTTCTGGACCTCATGCTTTCCCCTGAAGATGACTGTCTCACACAGCTTGATACAATCCAGCAGGATTATCCGGATCTTCTCATTGTTGCAGCTATCCCTCAGGGCAACCATACCCTTGAGCAGGAGATACTGAACCGCAATCTTTTCTTCTATGTCACCACTCCCTATGACGATACAGAGATACAACTTGCCCTGAAACGTTCAGTTGCAAAGCTTAATCTGCAGCAGGCACAATTGCCTGAAGATTCTCAGAAAAGAAAGCCTGCTTTTTATGGCCTGATTGGCGAAACAGCAGTTATGCAGAATCTGTTTGATCTCATCAGGAAGGTCTCTGAAGATGATTTTGCTACAGTTCTTATAAGAGGTGAATCTGGAACCGGCAAAGAACTTGTCGCCAAGGCGATTCACCTCCATTCCTCGCGAAAAAACAAAAATTTTGTTCCTGTAAACTGTGCCGCGATTCCGGATGATCTTCTGGAAAGCGAACTTTTTGGATACACTAAAGGAGCATTCACAGGAGCTGCCCAGAATAAGATCGGCAGGATCCAGTATGCTGATGGCGGAACCCTTTTTCTCGATGAAATTGGTGATATGAAACCATCGTTGCAGGCCAAGCTCCTTCGCGTACTGCAGGAAAGAGAATTTGAGCCTGTGGGGGGATTAAAGGCCACTCCTGTTGATACCCGCGTGGTGGCAGCGACACACTGTGATCTTGAACAACTTGTAGCCGAAGGAAAATTCAGAGAAGATCTTTATTACAGACTCTCTGTCATCCCTATCCAGATAGCACCACTAAAGGATAGAAAAGGGGACATCCCAATCCTGCTTGAGGCCTTTCTTGATCTGCATGCCACTAAGCGCGGGAGGGAAAAATTTACGATTCCCAAAAATGTCATGACAGCCCTTCTCTCATATGAATGGAGAGGAAATGTCCGGGAACTGGAAAATCTGGTTCAGCAAATGTCCATTCTCTACAGTGGCAGGGAAATCAGGCTGGAAGACCTGCCTCCACGCATCCTTACAGATTTTGACCCGGAAAATGTTGATAATGAATTAATCAACGACATCCTGACAGGTTTGGCATCCTCAGCTGATAACACTGTAATAGATGTGTCACAATCAAACACAGAGCCCCCAGGGGATGATGAATGGGAAGATGGTCAGGTTGACTTTAAAAAACTGATCAATGATTACGAATCCCAGCTGATCATTAAAGCCATGAAAATGACAAAGGGGAACAAAAAAGAGGCTGCCACACTTCTGAACCTGAAAAGAACAACTTTGCTTGAGAAAATTAAGAAAAAGAATCTACAGGGAATGTGGCAATAATTCTTCAGTAACTAATCACAGAGTTTGTAACAATGCGGTTTCACATACTCAATTTCAGGCTGCCATTTTTGCCTGAACAGAATCAATTTTTTCAATTATATCTTCGTCACTTGCCGGGGTAAGTAAAATATCATCCACCCCGTATTTCACCGCTTTAATAACCTTGGTTCTAGTCCAACCTGGCCCCACTGCTATCAGTGGTAATGAACTGGCTGCACTTATTTTTATGGCAACACCAAGTGCCTTTTCATCAACATCGGTCATGATCAGAAATATTGCCTTCACCTCACCTGGCAGGTAGTCACTGACACTGGCTTTATAGTCCAGCACTTTATAGGCTATCGTGCGATCATTAAGTACAGAGCCAATCCAGGAACAAGCCTCACCATCATTACTGACCAGAAGAAATTCAGGATTGCCTGCTGTATCTCCACTTTCTCTCACACCTGCGCGATCAGATCCACCGGAAGCTCCATCAGATGTTCCAGTGATTCCACCTGACCCTGATCCATCAGAATTTTCAGCAGCAGTTTTCCCTGTAACCCCGCCTTTTGATTGTTCTTCTGCGGCATCATCAGCAACTGTCTCCTGACCCAGCTGCTCAAGTTTAAATATCGATGCGGGAACAAGAAACTGCAGATTCCCCATGGATTGCTTCCCTATGGAGATCTTGCTGGTAGCCATATAATATATGGTATCCGGCATGGGTTCGTCAGATTCAATATCCACTTTCATAGGAACGATCTGCTCAAGATTTGTTTTTATGAACCGGATCTTGTCTGGATATTGTTCTTCAAACACCTTTGTATAAACTCCGGAAATGATATTGGCAATTTCGCCATACGCATCTTCAGAGTCCTCATTAAATTCTTCATCAGCAACTATTTTCTCAAGCTCTGAAGGAGGCAGCATAATTAAAGTACCGCCGATATATATTGCATCCTTCAGCCCGATATACAGATAGCTTTGCCCTTCCAGGTCTCCAACAACATCCATGTGGGCAAGTACCTGTTTGCCCGATGCTTCATCAAAGAAGAAATCTTCCTTTTTAACAATACGAGTTGCATGGTCAGAAATTGTGACTTCTGTGCCGAGCAATGCTCCCACTTCTTTTCCCATGCGATCATTGCATTCTTTCAGGCAGGCATCAACACGTTTTTTCTGTTTTTCTACATCAAACGATTCTGCAGAAGATGTTTGAGCCTCTTCCTGAGCAGTTGCACCGCCACTCTGCTCAGTTGTATCTTCTCCACCAGATTCCTGTTCAGAAGCTGATACTGAATCATTATTTTCCTGCGTAGCATCAGGAGCCGCATCATCGAGTCCAAAAGGTGCCGCTGGAATGAGCAGAATCAAATTGCCCATTTCAACGTCATTCAATTTCATTGCAGCAGTGACCTGATAATAATTCTGGTTCGGAATCGGTTTATCAGATTCAACATCTACTTTGACAGGGGTAATGATTTCCTGAGTTTTTCGAATGAAACGAAAAGTCTTCGGATACATCTCCTCGAAGGTTTTGGTGTATGCTCCAGCAATTATATTGGCAATTTCACCATATGAATCTTCAAGTTCTTCGCTGTACTCTTCTGCTGCAATAACCCCTTCCAGTTCATTTTCCGGCAGCATAATGAGTGTGCCGCCAAGACGGATGGCATCCTTTATGGAGATCAGAATACAGCCATCTCCTTCAATCTCACCACTAAGCTGTATCTCAGAAAAAATGAGTTTCCCTGATGGTTCACCAAAGAAATCTTCTTTGGAAATAAGACGCGTGGAAAAATCAGACATGGTCAGAGTTGCACCCATAAGGGCACCGACTTCTGACCCGACTCGTTCCTGAGTTAACTCAAGAATTGTATCAATTTTCTTTTTGGCTTTGCTGATAGACATGTAATTAGAAGAGTGAAGCTATAAAAAATATAATATTTCCCTTGATAAATGTATCGACTGATACGGAGAATTATTTAGTCGAGCCTGAGAAAAAGCTAAATTCGATTAAGCCTTTTACGCCAGGCAGTTATTATTCGTAAAAAT
>DQTH01000271.1 GCA_015662865.1 Desulfocapsa sulfexigens | reverse complement strand
TTTACATACAGGAATGACAAAAAATCCAGAAAAAAGAATTCTTGCCATGGCCTGGCATGTTTTTAACAGGTCTTTTTGTAATGGTGATTTTCTCCTAAAATGTACCTATGAGTATAGTTATTATTAGGAAAAAAATGACGTGGGAACAAATGATTAGAAGTTTGTGGCGCTGGAAAAATTCGTTGCTTTTTTGAATAAACAGCAGTCCGCCTAAGAATCTCCTCATTCGGTCCAGTACAATTGTCTGGTTATCACTGCTTGCTGTGCTCTGAAATGCTATCATTGGCGAGAGGGCAAAGAACTCTTTGCACTGTTTCTGTAACAGATTATCGTATGGGATATTGTTCCACGATTGACGGGAAAACTGCCTGGCAAATGGGCGATTAAGGGCGTAGGCATGGGCCAGGCAGCGGTATTGGATGCTGACAACTGAAGACTCCTCTGTCTTTTTTATATTGCTGCTGATTGCACCAAGAAAAAAAGCATTCCAGTTTTGCTTGTTCTTCAGAAAATGAACTGCATTAAGCAGTGACTGCGGGTGAAAGTTTTTAATTAGGATATCATCTTCAAAGATCAGGATATGGTTTGCTCCCTCCTGTAACCCTTTTTTAAGGCATTTCATGTGGGATTGAAAAATACCCTTTTCCCGGTTTTCGGGATGTTTTTTAACATGAACAAATTCTACACGTTCCAGCAGACCGGCCCGGGTAAATTGTTTTTTGGCTTCAGTTCTTCTGTCATTGCGAGTATCTATGGAGATACAATAGATTTTGTCAAAAAAACGCCATGGATCGAGGGAGTCGGTCATACCTGATCCGGGATTAAATATAAGATATCGTGAGAAAACCGGGTGCGTAAACTGCTCAGGAAAATTATATTAAGAATCGGGGATACCGGTTTTGTTCGTCGTGCCATTGAAGAGCAGGCGGATCTGTCGGATTTTAAAGAAAAACCATCTGTCCAGGTGATTATCGGGGTTCTGCTGATCATCATTTCCTCACTTCTAGGTTGGCCGGCTGTTGCTGTTCTGGGTGTTATGGCCGTGAAATTAAAGGAGCCGCTGGTGGCAGTCATTGGTGGCCCGCTGATTTACGGTTTTTCACATCTTGTGTTTCTGCTCGGAATGTATTTTTCCGGGGCAAAATATTCACTTATTTTTTTTCGCTGGCTCACCAGGGCTACAATGGAAAAACTGCTAACCTGGGTAGGTCTGTCGGAGGAGTAACAGTACCCTTGGTTATATCCCGCATTTGCAGTCCTTCCACTGTTTCACAGATATTCCCCACTGAATCAAAAATTGACAGATCAAAGATCAGCTCGTTTTCCGTCTGTGAAGTGATGACCACAGAGGTATTGTATTTTTTTCCAGCTCGGGTTGGGCTGTGAATCACTCTTTTTTCAAAACCAACTGGAAAGGGCACAAAGCCTGAGACGCACTGACCAAACACACAGGCGGCATGCATTGCTCCGTCAAGTGGAAACGGTGATCCCAGCTTTTTCTCCATTATGTGCTGATGGGCAAGCTGTGGAGCATGCAGGCTGCCATGTGCGCCATTTTCGGATATGCGGAGTGTTCCGGCGAGGCTGCGATAGCTTGGGCCAAAAGGCACCAGTTCCTTATAAATTTTTTCAGCTTTAATGCAGATGTCGCTCTCTGCTGTTATCGGCATAGTAACCGTTAAGATTTTGAATGGGTGCAAAGGAAATGTTATTTGCGCATGCTCCCTGATGCGGCTCATCTTTTTAAACTGCACTTTACTGAGCAGTTTGAGAGTAAGATCATGGTCAGCAGTTTCCTCTTCATACTCCACAAGAACAGAGAGCTCTGCAGTATGCTCCGGAATGCTCAGGAGTTTGGGAAAACTCACTTTTGCCATGCAGGCGACTTGGATATCACTATTGATTTCCTCTGCAATTTCAGCCAGCAGCAGCATGCTTTCCACTGCTGGAAAGATTGTCTGTCCGTTGAAACTATGGTCTTTAAACCAGGGTTGAACCGGAATCTGTACAGATCTTCTGGTGACCATTTTCAGACAGGAAAGCTGTCCCAGAGTTTGATGGTTTTTTCATCAATCTGTACAGGTATTCCATCACTGTTCACTGCGCAATGTTTGGTAAAGCCCGTGCAGATAATTTCTCCATCATCAGCTCTGGTGATGAGATAGTCAAACTGCAGCTTTACAAGCTCAATTTCTGCCGGTCTTGTGTGGATGTGCATCAGGTCGTCATAGAAGAGCGGGGTGAAGTAGCTGAGCCCGGTTTGGATAATGGGATACACATATCCGCTTTCTTCTATCTGTTTATATGGATAGTTTGCCCCCCGCATCAGCTCTGCCCGGCCAAATTCAAAATATCTCAAATAATTGGCGTGGTACACGACCTGGGACCGGTCTGTATCCACATACAGGGTGCGCATTTCGCTGCGATGCCAGGTGAGGCCGCTGTTTTTGTCCCTGACGTGGCTGGGATGGTCGGGGAGAAATTCTGGAATAAATGGTTTTGGTCGCATGAGTTTATACTCCCCGGAAGACTATGCAGCAGTTGGTCCCGCCAAAACCGAATGAATTGGACAGTACGTGTTCATAGCTGTGTTTGCGGGATTGATTGGGAACAACGTCAATATCATCAAAGGCAGGATCAGGAATATGGTTCACTGTGGGCAGAAGCATTGACCTGGACATGGCCTCTATGGAAAGTGCGGCCTCAATGGCAGCTGATGCGCCGAGACTGTGTCCGACCTGGGATTTGTTGGCTGTGACCGGGATTTGACTGATCTGTCTGCCAAACAGTTCCCGCATGCATTCCACTTCTGTTGCATCACCAGTGGGAGTTGATGTCCCATGGGCATTAATGGCGCCGATATCTCCAGGTGTTATTTCCGCATCGTCAATGGCATCACGGATTGCGCGGACAATGGTTTCCTTGTTCGGGCGCGTGAAATGCTTGGCATCCGAGGTCCAGCCAATTCCAGCGATTTCAGCCCGTTTTTTCAGTCCGAGAGATTGTATCGCATCTTCTGCACCAAGGAGCAGGACGCCTGCGCCTTCTGAAAGGACAAAACCTTTGCGGTCAAGACTGAAAGGACGGGAGGCCAGGGTCGGATCTTCATGGGCGCGATCTTTTGGCCCCACCTTTATGGTGGCCAGCATGTTGGAAAATCCTTGAATGATCTCAGGTATTATGCAGGTTTCAACGCCACCTGCGAGCACAAAATCGCAGTCACCGTCCCGTATCATTCTGGCTCCAATGCCAATGGCGTGATTGGCTGAGGCGCATGCCCCCTGGGGAGAGAAGATCGGGCCTGTGAAATCAAGGAGCATTCCCGCTTTTCCTGCAGGAAGATTGGCACACACATTGGGCAGCAGGTAAGGGCTTACCTTGAACGGCCCCCGGTTCACATAGTTGGCCATGCCTATTCGAAAGGCATCTGTACCGTTTAGCGCAGAACCTATCAGGCATGCGGTCCGTGGACCTGTTTCTCTGTCCATTTCAAGACCTGCGTGTGACAGTGCCTGCCTGCACATTTCCATGGTAAGAAAGACATAATCCGCGTTCCAGATTACCTCCTCCTTGGGAGTGACATAGGAAAGTTGTGATGGGTCCCAATCGGGAATTTCCCCCACCACATTGGAGCGGCTTTCTGTTTGGCACCGTGTGACACGGCGAAATCCTGCCTTGCCACTGCTTGCAGCTTCCCAGGTCTTGTCAAAAGTATTTCCAAGCGGGGTGGCAGCCGCATATCCGGCCACAAAGACCCGTCTGTTTAGTGGTGCTTTCATCGCTATCTTAGATTGTTACTTCTTACAAGTTAATCTTATTTTACACGTTTGAAAACCGCGCAGCTGTTACAGCCGCCAAAACCAAACGAATTCTTCAGACTAAATTCCTGGGCCAGGTTTCTTTTTCCTTCAGCAACACAATCTATCTCAATGTCAGGATCAGCGTTATAGTTAATGGTTGGAGGCAGTAGGCCGTCTCGCATGCCAAGGAAACTGAAGATTGATTCGATGACACTTGATGCCCCCATGGCATGCCCGATAAGAGATTTATTTGCACTGACCGGAACCATTCTTTCACCAAAAACAGCCCGAATTGCATCATATTCCACTTTGTCGCCCACGCGGGTGGATGCTGCATGGCCATTGACAGAGGCTATGTCAGCTGGTGTTATTCCAGCATCAGTTAGTGCATTGTTCATACACTGTTTAATGGTTGCAAAATGGGGGGCCACAAAATGGTGGGCATCCGAGGTCATTCCCCAGCCGGCAAGTTCTATGCTGAACGCTAAACCATGGTTTCTGGCAAATTCAGGAGTGGCCAGAATCACACAACCTGCACCTTCAGAAATGACAAAGCCACGCCTGTTTATGGAAAACGGACGGCTTGCTGTTTCCGGTGGCTCTTTTTCCTGTCCCTCTTTTGGGATGTACACCCCGTTCATGGTGTAGAAACCAGCGACAATGGGCTCAACGAGCGCAAAATCAACAGCTCCGCAAATGGCCACATCAGCTTTACCCTGGGCCAGAAACATGGCCCCTGTGATCATGGAAGTAAGACCAGTGGCACAGGCGGTAACAGGTGTAACAATGGGGCCCTGTGCTCCTGTCTGGATGGCGATTTTCCCGCCGACCATATTTATGCAGGAGTTGGGATTGGAATAGGGGAGGGGCAGTTTGTTTTCTGCCTGCATGCGCCTGTCTGCATGCAAAACTGCATCCAGGCCGCCAATGGCTGAGCTGTAGGTTACTGCCACTCGGGGGGCGAGTTCCTGAGTGATTTCAAGGCCACTGCGCTCAAGGCTTCTGGCAACAGTGAGCATTGCATATCTGAAAACCGGTGAACTCCAGCTGGCCTGGTGTCTGGCAGAAAGAAATGGGTAGTCGGTTTCAACAATATCCGGGACCTGCCCGGCAATTCGTACGGGAAAATCATCTTTGAGGGGGAAACGGGAAAGTTTTCCTATTCCGCTCTCTCCGGCAAGTGCCCGTTGCCACTGCTCTTCAAGATCATTTCCAAGGGCAGAGACACCATCGAAGCCAATGATAACCGGATTGTTGTTTCCCATGGGATATCGCAGGTTTTACCAGGGGATGAACTGATAGAGTTTGGCAAACATTTCATACACCTCAATCCAGTTCTGTAGATCCTGCGGAGTTTTTATGTGAGCACGTTTATTTACCATGACCCAGCTCATGTGCGCTGCCCCGTCTTTACATGTGGAACAGTCACGGGTTTCCGAGGTGCAGCAACGGTGTACAGTCTTCAGATCCGATGCCCAGCGGATGAAGTTGGTCAGTCGTTTGGGCTGCGGATCACGGTTGTCCCGCAGTATGGTTACAGACGGGCATTCATTCCAGCCGAAAGTCCGGTCGAGCATCTTTCCGGTGGTGATGATTTTATGGTAATATTTTGAGGAAACAACAGTTCCCGGATAGGCATCAAGCATACCATCCATCTCTTCCCGGATGGCAATCAGTTCCTCGGGTTTCCATGAAAAACCGTTCACATCTTCATCGTTTGAAAGAAGCTGCATGTGAACCTTGAGGCCCACATTTTCGATTTTTTTAATGATTTTTTCTGTCTTGCCCAGCTGTTTTGGGGTAATGGTGTAGAGGTAGTAGGCATGAGGGTCGCCTTCGTAGTTGGCGCTGGTAATTTTAAAGGTATCCTGCCCGCGCAGTGTTTTCTCATCTTCAGCATCACCCCACAGGGAAAGCCCCACCATCATGTCAGGGAAGCGGTCACGCGGAACCTTGATGAGCCCGTTTGTAGCGCAGAAAGTGGGAAGGCGCTTATAAAAGGCTTCTATTCTGTCCATGCAGAGCGTGGGCTCACCACCGATGAGAATGGCCAGGTTTACTCCGCGGTCCATCTCTTTTTCCACAAAGGCATGCCATTTGGTCACATCTTTTTCTTCGGACGCACGCTCATGCTCGCCGGATGAAAAGAAGAAACAGCCCTTGCAGCGCAGGTTGCAGCGATCTGTCACATCGTAGATGGAACTTCGGATATTAAGCCTGGAGATTTTTTTATATCGCTCGTACCATTGGGCATCGAGAAGGGAACTAACTGTTTTCATATGGATTAACTCTGTTCTGGTGGTTCGATCATTTCATTGCAAAGGTTTTTGCTTTTTTCGTAGCCCTTCACCCACACCGCAAGGTAGGTGTCCACATAATCAAGCCAGGCGGAAAAATGCAGAGGGGTTGTTGCATGGCGATACATTCTGGCCGTGACAACAGCACTGCCTGCTGCATAATGGCGGCAGTCATCACAGTCAGTATCCGGCACGCAGCATGCTGCGGCCCGGTCCCATTGCAGGTCTGTCCGGTATTGGCGAAACGACCTGCCAAGCCCGATATCCGTTGACGGGTTCATGCGCGGATAGGAGCAGGAAAACAGGTTGTGCAAGCCCTGGTCATGGGTGTGAGCAACTATATTATAGGGCGAGAAGATAACCGTCTCCGGGAAATCCGCCAACAGCTCACTCATCATGGCTCGTGTGCGAGCAAGGGTTTCCGGAGTGTGACGCAGATGCCCGTCATAGCCAACGGGTGCGGAAAACATGTTGAAAGTGATTTGCAGACCATTTGCGGCCAGCATTTCCGTGACTTCCCTTGCTTCATCAATGTTCAGCGAAGTAAAGGTGTAGACCCAGATGGCTCTGTCATCATTTTTATAATTATCTATCTGCCTCACCAGCATGTTTTTCGCCTTGCGGATTTCAAGGCTGGATTTATCATTGCCCCAGACAGATATGTGGAGACGGTAATCGATCTCTTCGGCCAGTGGTATGAGCCCGTTGGTGGCGATGCAGCCCAGTGGAATACTGTCGTAGCATGTTTTACATAACTCCGGGACAAGCGCCGATTCCGCTCCGGCCAGAACAACAAATGTAATACCCCGCTCCTTTTCAGCTTCCATGAGCTGTTGCCAGTCATGAACATTTAGGTTTTCATCGGCAAACTGTTTTTCACCCGCGAAATAATAACATCCCTCACAGCGGATATTACAGCGGTTACTCATGTCATAGGTGGATTCGCGAAGGAAAAAATATTTTCGTACTTTTTCAAAACGATCGCGGATGGCGGGAACTGCCAGAATATCTGAAAATTTATATTCTTTTTGTGTGGCTGCAATGTTCATGAACTGATCAATGATGTTGTCTACTGGTTATCAGCCAGTTTATCGCCGATATATTCAGCAATAATGCGTACAGTTGTGAGTTTCGGGTAGTCATCCTCATCTATTCTGATTCCGTATTCATCGCGGAGTACCAGGGCGATGGTGGCCAGATCCATGGAATCGATACCAACTTCATCAACCAGGTCAAGATCAGCATCAAAGGTTTCAGGTGTTACATCTTCAAGTTTCAACTCGTTTATGATGATTTCAGCAATGCGTATGATTGTCTGTTTGGTGTCAGTTGTCATGAATAAGCTAATGCTCCTTTTGGGGGACCAGCACCAGCCTGCCGGAGCAGACTTCTTTCTCTTTGCTGGTTATGCGAAATTGGTAATGATTTTCTTTTTTTCCGGCCTGGGCATGGATATCCAGAACATCTCCGGGCCGGATAATTTTTTTAAATTTTATTCGTGCCAGACTCTGCAATGACAGTTTTTTGCCAAGCACCTTTGCAACCGTTTCAGTGACCATATTCAACTGAGCAATGCCGGGCAGGATGGGGTCTTCGGGAAAATGTCCGGAAAACCAAGGAGACAGGTCGTCCGTGGTTACCTGCGCAACTACGGCCTCTTCACTGTCAAGTCCTGCTGAAATATATGAATACCACATAAAATGCTCTTTTATGGACTGAATTAACTGTCGACTGTTTGTACCAAGAATAGTTAAAAAGTTCAAATGTTCTGGGCTGCAGCAGGTTTTATTCAGACGCTGTCTTTGATAAACTCGTAAAAAGTCAAAATTTAAGATGGATTTGTAAAAACCTTCATATTTGAGGCGCGGAAAAATCATATTATTTCGGCGTACTAGGGGTACGTTGGAATAATATGATTTTTGTACCCCACGAGCACTTCCTTCAGGCGCACAACGAAGAAGATGAAGAGTTCTCGAAGTCTACGCTTATCTACGAATCCATTATCTTTTATCGAATCAGATATTCCCAGAGCGGGCCGGTGTAGCCGCGTGCATGCATCTTACTTACTGTGGCTGC
This sequence comes from Desulfocapsa sulfexigens, assembly GCA_015662865.1. GTDB lineage: Bacteria > Desulfobacterota > Desulfobulbia > Desulfobulbales > Desulfocapsaceae > Desulfocapsa > Desulfocapsa sulfexigens_B. Next base: position 6,549 of record DQTH01000271.1, on the reverse strand, counting down.
AGCATGTTTTCCTCCGGATCCCACAATCCAATTGAAGCGTTGACCAGCTTTTTTTAGAACCAGAGTTTCTATTTCCTTGTGACTGATTGCATCACTTTCATAGTAAAAAGGCTCAAGGAGGTTGGTTTGCAGAGAAATTTTTTCTTCACGAAGCGCAATGTCATAGAGGCCTGTGTGCGGATAGATTCTGATTCCAGTGAAAAAGAAAAGTACGGTTTTTTTTAGAGATTCTATGGCATCCAGGGTCTCCTCCAATGTTGCTGCCGACTCCCCCGGTCCTCCTAAAAGGAAGTAATGGGCCACATGGATGCCAGCATCAACTGCCTGATCATGGGCGTGTAACACTTCCTGTGGCCGAAAAGGTTTTTGGTAGTTCTGTAAAATTGTGGGGCTGAGAGATTCTGTCCCGAATTCAATATGTTTAAGTCCACATTCCTTCATGGTTCTGAAGTAATCAGCCGGCAATTTCACAGGAGCAAAAAAACCACCCCAGGGAATAGAAATACCATGTTTTTTGAAAGCTTCTGCCACCTGCAGGCTATGATTCACATCGGAGTTAAAGGCTGAGTCGGTGATGAACAGGTATCGTGCTCCTTTTTCCTGCAGAGTAAGAGCTGTGCGGGCAACTTCCTGCGGTGCGATAAGCCTGTGTTTTCTCCCTTCAATATGGGGGTAGGGGCAGTAAATGCAGCGAAAGGAACAGCCTCGTTTGGTTTGCAGGTTTAACATTCCGCCATGTTCAAGATAAAACCGGGCATGGCTGCTCACGCTCATATTTCTCTGCTGCCGGCCGGTCCAGGGGGAAGCCTGTGCCACTTGCGCTGTCGCTGTGATCAGGCCGGGGATATTGTCCAGCGGGAGATCGTTTTCAATGGCATCGATGAGTATCTCCAGACGTTCGCCTTCACCAACAATTCCATAATCAATCCCCAGTGCCTCAAAGGTTTCATGCGGTAAAATGGTGAATCCGGCACCACCTGCAATTATGGGAGCATCACAACGGGCGCGTAACCAGTCAACCAGTTTTTTGTACTCTGCAATGAAGAATTGTGCATCGCCGGCTTCGGTGTTATCTATGTTTCGGATGGATAATCCAATAATACCGGGAGAAAAATCTGCAATAAGGTCTGCAAGTTTATCCAGTGAAAGAATATTGAGATCAGCTATCTGAACCCGGTGCCTGGATGCCAGGGACCCTGCCACATAATCGAGTCCTATGGGGTATACAGGATAGGGAACTGTGAGGGTGTTTGGGGAAATGAGCAGGATGTTCATTGGCAGGCAAATTCCATGGCTGTTACGTTTTTGCCAAAACCTAAAACAAGAATTTTTTTGTCAGGATTTACTTCACCTGTTTCAAGAAGATATACTGCCATAACTGCAGCCACCGCAGAAGCAGAGGCAAATTCTCCGGTGAATTTCCGGTAATGAATGATCGGGATATCAAGTCCGGAAGCCTTGGTGAAGTTTTTTAAATATTCCTCACCGACTGATGACCAGGCAGCAGGTATTCCTGCCAGTATCGTTCCGCAATTGAGCTGTAAAGTATCTTTTCCACCCAAAGCTGCAATAAGACTCTCAGGAGAGGTGTCTGTCTGTTCCTCATAATGACAGAGCCGCACAGAAAGTTTTCCGGGCATGGCTTTTTTGCAGAGATAGAACCCGCCGCCGCCATCAGCAAGAGGGGTGGCCGGCTCTATGGATGGATCGAAAAGAGGAGAAAATTGAGGGTGGCCTTCATCGGCAGCAAGCACAAAAGCAGAAGCACTTTCTTTGTCAGCATCCATCTCAAGGAAGCTGTCAGCAGCCAGAAGAGCCTGTTCAAAGGAATAATCTCCACCACTGCTTGTTATATTGGCACCTGTTGCCTTGTGCATGATCGCAATCTGTCCGGCAGCGCTGTTATGGACTGAGCCGACAAAATCAATGGGGCTGGGAAACTGTTCATTACTTTTTTGCAGTTTGTCCAGGAAATCATAGGTTTCCGAGAGTGCTCCCCAGCCGCTTCCCATAAAGACGGAGTGTGGAGCCTGCTCACGCCCTGAATCCTCATGGGCGGCAGCAGCAAGGGCCAGAGCAATACGGGAGAATCGTTTCAGCCTCCGTACCTTTCGGGCAGGAAGCTTGTCTGAGACGGTTTTTAGATCAAGGATGCCGGCCATTGTTTCTTTTCCAAGAAACGCAGCCATGGATTCTTTTGTGTGTCCGACTCCTGTCATGCATGCTTTTCCCAGAATTGTGAGAGGAGCATTCCTATTTCCTGAGACATGTACATGAGAACAATCTGTTTTGGAAATGACCAGACATGCATTATTGCCGCCAAAACCAAAAGAGTTGGAAAGGACGGCTGCAACAGGCTGATTCTCCGGTTGCAGTACAGGGCTGACTTTGCAGTCCGGATCCGGTTCCCGGCAGCCGGTATTTGCAGGCAAAAAATCCTTCTGGAGACAGATTGCAGCAATCGCTGATTCTATGGCACCGGATGCCGCAAGTCCATGGCCTGTTGCTCCTTTGATTGAGGAAACCGGAAGAGAATTATGGAAAACTGAACGTACTGCTTTGGATTCCGCGAGATCATTGTCCGGCGTGCCGGTACCGTGCAGGTTGATATAGTCGATGTCAGCCGGTTCGAGGCGTGAATTGTTCAATGCCTTCAGCATGGCACTGGCTGCACCTTTCCCCTCAGGATGAGGTGCCGCCGGATGGTGAGCATCGCAGGAAAGCCCGCTGCCAAGAATCCGGCCAAGGGGATGTTGTGGTTTCTCCGTGGTGAGCAATAACAGGGCTGCGCCTTCAGCCACAGACATACCTTTCCTGTTAACATCAAAAGGTTTACTGCCTTCGGGGTCTACAAGCTGCAGGGAGTGGAATCCAAAGTAGGTCAATCTGCAGAGTGAATCAGTTCCCCCTGCCAGCACCCATTCTGCCTGTCCGGACTGCAGCATTTTAAGGGCCATGCTGATTGCAACAGTGCCGGAAGAACAGGCTGTGGATACGGTGAGAGCCTGACCGCTGCATCCCACTTGCTGTGCAATTTCTTCTGCAACAGTGGTCAGTCCGTGCCTGCTGTATTTTTCTGAATTCTTTTCACCGGAGGCAAGCAACCCTTCGGTGGTCAGAATCCCGCCTGTGGTTGTGCCAATGATGACTGCATCAGGTGCCAGGGCATAACCTTCCATGGCCTGCTTTGCAGCAACAATTCCCAGCTGATGTGTTCTGGGAAGTGAAGAAATGCCAGGAATTTCCCGGATCTGTCCAACAGGGAGCGCCGGAGACTGTTTGGTTGTAAAAACGTTTAGAGGAGCAATGACAGAGTTGTTCTTCCTGAGCGCCAGTTCAGTGGCATCAAGCCCACAGCCAAGCGGGCTGATAATTCCAATCCCGGCAATGTATACTGCCTTCCTGTTACCGTTCAAGAAGATAGATTCGGAGAATTTTTGCGGATATAGTCAGCAAGTGCAGCAAGAGTGGAAAAGACCTTTTCTCCAATTTCCTTGTTATTTATGACCACACCATAGTCTTTTTCAACCATGACGACCATTTCAAGAACATCGATGGAGTCAATGCCGAGATCCCCACCTACAAGCTGTGCATTTGCATCGATTTCTTCAGGCGTGACATCTGACAGGTTGAGGATCTCAATCAGTTTGATTTTAAGTTTTTCTGTTAAATCATCCATGTGAATTTTTTAGCTACCTGTTTATATATATAATTTACCTGGTGAGTATCATCGACGACAAGATACTGGTGCAGGTTGATATCTTCATTTTAATCTTTGGCAATTATTGTGAAATATATCCAATGGAATCACTTCCTGCCATGCTTTTAATTGCTTCGGTTAAGCTCCTGGAAAACGACCATTGAAAGTTGGTCAATATCATAAGGTTTTTTTAGAAATGCGCCTGCTCCCAATGCAAGAGTTTCTCTGACTGCATCATTTCGAGAGTATGCGCTGACAATAATAGCCTTTTGTCCGGGAGAGATCTGCAGTATCTGTTTATAGGTTTCAAGGCCGTCCATATCCGGCTCCATGAGCATATCAAGTAATACCAGGTCCACTGAGTGATTTTTCAGGTAAGCAACAGCCTCTCTGCCGGAACCCAGTGATTTAACGCTGTAACCTAAAGAGCGGAGTATTCCAGTGCCCATTGTCTGCAGGAGTTCTTCGTCATCAACAACAAGGATTCTTTCGCCATTTCCAGGGTATCGTTTCTCTATGGCAGGTTGTTTTGGTGGTGATTCCGTATTTCCTGTTGCATGGAAATAAAGTCGAAAACATGTCCCTTTTGAAGTGCGCTTCACAATGAGCTTTCCATCATGATCCTGCACTGTATTCCAGACAATGGCAAGCCCAAGACCAGAGCCGCTTCGGCCCATGATTTTTTTTGTATAAAAGGGTTCAAATATGTGCTGGAGATCCTTGTTTGAAATGCCTGTACCCGTATCTTTGACACTGAGCACAACATATTCACCGGTAGCCATATGGTGCTTCCGGGCAAAGGTCTTGTCAACACAATGGTTTCTGGTGGCAATTGTGACTGTTCCAGTACTGCTGATCGCCTCAGTTGCATTTGTAATCAGGTTCATAATACATTTTGTAATATGCACATGTGAACAGGAGATAGTTTGCAGAGCAGGATCCAGCTGGAGAGTATAATTTACAAGGGGATATAATGATTTGAGTTTTTTCCCTTCCGGGGAGAGGAGGTAATTGTCGATCAGATGGTTCAGATTATGGTCTTCTCTGATGCTGGCAGCTCCTCTTGCAAGTGTCAGCAGGTCAGCCACAACAGCAGAGGCTCTTTTGCCTGAGTTGTGGATATCCTGAAGGGGGCTACGTAAATCGCTGTCTTCTGGAAGCTTGGCCAGCAATAGCTCCGGGTAGCCGACAATGCCCGAAAGGATGTTATTCAGATCATGGGCAACACCACCAGCCATCTGTCCCCTGGCCTCCATGGTACTGGTATGGTTGAGCTTTCTTTCAAGTTGCACCCTTTTTTTCTCGGCCTGCTTGATTTCTGTGAGATCTTTGATGATGAACAGTATTCCAAGAGGCTGATTTGAATCGTCAAAGATTGTAGTGATGGAAGCAAAGGCAGGGAATACTGAGTCGTCTTTTCTCTTTCCTAAAAAATCATTCTCCCAGTGGCTTTGCTGTTTTAAAAAGCTAAGTATATTTTTTATTGTAAAATTTTCATCACCACAGAAGATGTCAAATGACTGTTGGTGCATCTCATGGCTCGTGAAACCGGTGAACTTCAGTGTTGCTTTGTTGGTGTAACTTATATGTCCCTGGGTATCGGTGACAACCACTGAATCAAATGAGGTGTCAAGAGCATGGAAAAAGAGTTTCAGTTCTTTGTTGGCCCTTGCCAGTTCCGTGGTTCTTGCATGGACTTTATCTTCGAGGCTTATATTGAGAAGGTGGAGACGCACACGGTTTTTCTCACTTCTGTATTCATAAAAACTTAAGAATATCGTAACCAGAACCAGGAGGTTGGCATAGTAGAAAATATCATAATTACTGTATCCGGTGTCTGTCGTAACCTGAACGACGGCAACTATGAGAACAGAGAGAATAGATACGATGATACCGCATTGTGAACCGCCAAGGAAAAAGCTGGGTACTAACAATACCAGGAACCATCCGATACGTAGAGTGTCTTCCGGAACATTAACAAGAAGGGCACTGATAATAACAAATCCCGAAAATAATGTGATTTGTGTTATGGCGGTGAGTCTTTTTTTATCCTGTTTTAGCAGGAACAGGCCAATTCCACCAAATATAGAGAAGAATATATCCAGTATCCCCTGTAATGGATTGCCTGTTGTGAACCTTACAACAGACATCATTGCAAGTGTGGTGACAGTGACAAGAAGCAGGAGATTCATTGCCATTATTTTTGATTTCAGCTCATATTCATTCTCAGCGAAATTTTGATTGAAGGAAAATAATTGCTCTATATTCATTGAACTGCCAGTGTTCTCTTTTTATTCGGTTGGAGCTGCCGGATAAAATCCTGGCAAAGCCGGGTAGTGTAATGTGTGCTGGGCAAATATATACTCTGAACCCGGTTTCAGGCAACATATACTTTTTTTGCATGATCATTTGTTTGGTAAAAGATTCGTGAAAACAATATGTTGTGTCGTGTTTCAAAAAATGAATGTGTCGAATAAGAATATGCTTTCGGTGGACTTTTCATGGGGAAGCAGGAGAAAATCGGATGTTTACATTTTCAATGTCCATCTGCCAATCTGGCCAGGCCGGAAGAGGCTTATAATAATACGTTGTTCAGTGAATCGCCGGACTTGATTTTATTGTTTTTAGGAAAATTTCAATGTCTGATCTTTTTCTTTCATATTGCAAGTAATTAGTGATAACTTCTTTTAAAGAAGTGGTTGGAGCGATGAGTTAAATCAATGGAATATCTCTGTTGATGGTCTCCGTAATTAATTGTAACCATAAAGTAACCATTCAGCGTAATTTATTTTTGAGCTTCAGATTTAATTCACAAAATTCGGCAACTCACCTTGAAACAATAACGCCAA
>DQTH01000229.1 GCA_015662865.1 Desulfocapsa sulfexigens | reverse complement strand
ATACCATAAACCAGCAGGTTTCGCACGTGATTCTCGAGAAATATCAGTGAGTTAATAAAGTTCTCCAGGTTGATTCGCTTAAGTCAACAACATTGCCCTCCCCCCCCCTGACATCCTGTTTCAGACAGCAACCATCACTGCTCCGGATAAGTCTTCCTTCCAGACGGTTGAGCTGATGCGGGCGGGAAAGGCTCTTGTCCAGTTGAAAAATCCTGGAGCAATCTGCCCTGCAAAACCTTTTGAACTGATGAATGGTGAGCACACGCTCTTATCTGAAGACAAAAAAACTCTCCTGACCGAAGTCGACGGTTACCCTGTGCTTTCCCAAAAGACAACCCGTGAAGTTGATCTCATAGCGGTCAGCATGATCCCGCTCCTATCTCTATCCGAGGATAAGATGCAGGCGGATATCAGCCTCTTTCCTCCTGTTAATGATTGCCCGGAACTCACTGGCAAAATCCTTTTTGATATTCTGACGGAAAAAGGAATTCGTATTGGTCTGGAGCTGGAAAATCTTGAAAACCTGCTTGCCCGCTGCAAGAACGAAAAAGTCATCCTGCGAAATGAAACAATTGCCAGAGGACTTCTCCCCATAAACGGTAAAGACAGTTTTCTCCGATTTGCCATCGAGATAGGTCCGCTTCCCGGAAAAATGATGGGGAATGGCAAAATTGACTTCAGAGAACGTAAAATGTTTGTGGGAGTTAAGAAAAAACAGATCATAGCAACACGAATTGCAGCGACAAACGGTACACCGGGAGTCAATGTTCTTGGCGAAGAGGTCCCTCAAACGCCGGGGAAAAATCTGCCGGTTGTGATCTCTGACGACACGGAATTTGACGAGGAGAGTGGTATCATAAGAGCGACCCGTCGTGGCATCCTCTCTCTTGTAAACGAAAACTCCATCAAAGTATGCGCCAAACAGGTTATTTCCGGTAATATTGACTACAGTACCGGCAACATTGAATCACAGGATGCGGTGGAAATCGGTGGCACCATACTTCCGGGTTTCAAAGTAACAACCCATGGCGACCTGCTGCTTGGAGGAAACGCGAGATCAGCAGCCATAAATTGTCATGGCAACCTTGTTGTCAAAGGCGGGATCATTGGCAAGCAGTGCGATATTAATGTCCAGGGCGATGCTGATTTCAATTTCATGGAACAGGGGAGGCTTCGGGCAAATGGCAAAACCATCATCCGTAAGCAGGCATATTACTGCAAAATTATGGCTGATGGAGACATTCATTGCAAAGAGAACAGCCAGATTATGGCTGCTGTTCTGATGAGTGGAGCCAATCTCAGCGTCGGCAATGTAGGCTCTCCTAAATCGCCTCCCGCCCGACTTGCGGCAGGTGTGTCACCGGACCATTACCTGCGATACCTGGAAATGCAATACCAACTTCGCTCCATTGAGCAGGAACGTCTCACCTTTCTCCAACGTCATGGTATGAATAAAAAAACAGCACTGCGGGAATCACTGGAAGAATCAATTAACACTCTCTATCACGAAATGGCTACTCTCAACCTGATTCCGAACAGTGCTGATGACTCCGGCCTTGAATATATCCAGAAAATCACCATCACTGTGAAGGGAACAATTTTTAGTGGAACTGAGCTGCAAATCGGCAATGCCACCACAACCATCCACAAACACCTCAGGGCTGTCTGCTTCTCTCTGGACAAATACACCCTTGCGCTCACCCGAACATCTCTGTAAGGACTCAATATGTTTATCAAACTCTGGATGCAGCAGGATGTCATCACAGTGGATCAGGAAACATCCATCGGGGAGGCAAAAGAAATCACCCAGCACCACAATTTTCGTCATCTGCCAGTGGTAGAGGGAAAAAAGCTGATTGGCATCATTACTCAAACAGATATCAACAAAGCGCTGCCGGCAGCAATTGATTCATCATTTACTCCTGAAAACAGAATAATTGCATCCCATGCCAAGGTTTCTTCCTTCATGGTAGCCGATCCGGTTACCGTTCACCCGATGGATCCTTTGGAAAAGGTAGCTCTTCTTATGCAACGGTTTAAGATAGGTGCCGTGCCGGTGATTGAAGACGAACAACTCATTGGTATCATAACCGAGTCGGATATATTCAAAGCCTTTGCTGAAATATTGAGTGGTGATGAAAAAGGTGCCCGCATTGAGATGCAGATAGGCCACGAGACCACTGCTATCCATACGATTACAGAAATCTGCAAACAATTTGAGATGAACATAACTGCGATCACGCTGTACAGAAACTTCAGCCCGGACCATCAGCTGCTGACCATTCGTGTAAACGGCCGGGAAATTGAAAAATTGATCGATGCTTTATGGAAATCAGGAGCGAAAGTTAACCGGGTAAGTGTTGAAAAAGAAAATTGACACCCACAAGAGGGTATAAGTGCCTTGTGGGTGTTTATAACATTCTGATTTAAAGTTAAATCCACAAAAGATTGTTTTTTATTGCTGTTTATATGGAGAAAGGCACTAATTAATAAACTCGTAAAAAGTCAAAAATTAAGATGGATTTGTAGATAAGCGTAGACTTCGAAAATTTTCATATTCGAGGCGCGGAAAAATCCGATTATTTCGGCGTACTAGTACACAGTATAATTTAAAGTTTCGAATAAAGTCGCTTTAGCTTAATGCGAGCGTTATCTGTCTTGAATTGCCAATCTACATTAGTTTGGCGGTTGTTTCTGTCATCGTT
>DQTH01000200.1 GCA_015662865.1 Desulfocapsa sulfexigens | reverse complement strand
TGGACCCATTCTGGTATATTCGCTGGGGGCAATAGAGCTGATTCGTTCCTTAACCTGTTCCCCGTATGGTTCGCTCAGGTGTTTGACGTGAAAGAGTTCACAGCGGGAGCGGCGCATGCCTGAAAAGCCATAAATACCATAACGGTCGCCCAGAACCTCCATGGCTTCAGCCATGAGAACCAGTGATTCTTTCAGTGCATTATTGACCCAGCCTGCGGTGGAATTAGACATGTCCACCAGAAAGAGAACCGCAATGTCGCGTTCATCACGTTTCAGGCGGATAAACAGTCGGTCTGAAGAAGAAATGCCGGCGCAGGAGTCGGAGATTGATTCTACCAATGCATCAAAGTCAATATCATCACCTTCCCGTTGACGTCTGACAAAACGTTCCTGGCTTCGCATCATTTCAAATTGATGGCGCAAACGAATGGTCAGGCCATGGTATTTGTCCAGAGTGTTACGAATAAATGGTGAATGAATCGGCTTGAGTTGTTTAAAGTTCAGTGAACACCAGTTCTTCCTGTATCCCTGCCGTCTGTAATCCCATTCATCATAAAGTAATGATCCTGTGCTCTGCTGTTCGTCTTCATCTATCCCGGAAACATCCTGTTCAAGCATTGCCTGTCCAGCTTTGCCGGCAGCACTTGATAGAAATCGTGCGGGAAGATGGCCGAATTCATCGAAAAAGTTTTTACTGAAATCTTCCAGCTCAGCCGGCAGTTGCATTTCTTCATTATTGATGGTGACCAGCAGCGGCACATTTTTCTCCTGGTCAGCAGTGCGCGCAAATTCACTGTCCATGATCATGCTCACATCAGATTCGGCAAGCCCGGTGTCTGCGCTGTCCTTTTTATCCTGTTCCAGGATGTTGCCAAGTTTTTCCTGTGAAAGTGTGAGCAGATAGGAGGCCATCATATCAACAAACTGCTCACCCATTTTCTGTTCTTTCAGCTTTCTGGCTGTTTCCACAGCTCGCAGCTGAAAAACTCCCTGGAATGGAAAGGGGACAACCTGCTTATAATTGTTACAGTTACTCTCGAATGTTGAGTAGAGCCGTGAAGTGATTTTGGCTGAATCACAGGCCATGGCCTGGCCGAGTTGATAGTTTCTGCTTTCCTCCTGCGTTAGATGCGTGCACAGCAGTTTATAAATATGAGTTTTGTCAGCAAGGATTATTCCCTGAAGGGAGCTTGGCGCACTTTTTGTAATCTTTGTAGACCTCATGGAACGAAGCTGCGGGAAAATTATTTTTTCCGCTGCTCGCATGAGTCCGGGCAGTTCCTCAGTCAGAAAAATTCTCACTCGAATGGATTCCAAACTGTGGTAAATGTCCCGTGCCAGCAGTGGCTCCCTGAAGCTGTCAAAAAATGTGCGCAACCAGAGTTTGTCTTCTTCTTTTGTAATTTGTGAAGACACACCAGATGGATTGTTCAGAAAACTTCCACATGTAATAAAACCCCATTGAAAGGTCAGGATAAGTTTGTAGAGAAGAAAATTATCATCATTGTTTTCAAAAAGATTAAGCTCCTCGGGTACAAAAATGGAACTGGTATCTGTGTAACATTGGCGAGCCTGCGCAATCTGCAGTTCATCCCTTGCAATGCCACGTATATACGGAAGAAGTTTTTTTTCCACTGCCGCGAGACCGAGTCCGCCTCCACCTTCAAGTTTTGAAAGGTAGATTTTGATATCATCCTGCATAAAGCGTTGGGCCTTCCGTAACCCACCTGTTTCATATAAGTCCAGAGTGATGCCTATCCATCGCGGAATCTGTTCCAGGTTGATATGTTTCAGTGTTTCCGGCACCAGACGCAGAAAATCATAGCACAGGGAATGGGAGACAGGCCAGATAACAGGAATGTGTCCGAGGATGGCTGAGCAGACAGGGTCGCTTTCATCAATCAGCGGCTCAAGCACTTCTTCAACATCCCATTCATTGGGGATATCCGGGGCAACCAGGTCGTAAAAGCGCTCAGTGAGTTCTGCCAGTTTCATAATTTTTTATTTTTTTATCCATCAATGATTAAAAAATGGAACTGACCATCTCCTGCAGAGCGGCCAGGAGCTCCGGATCATCACTCAGTGGTTCAATGAGCGCTGCCCTGCATGCCGTATGGATATCTATGCCGTCTTTTACTAGTTGTCCTGTTTGGATCAGAAGACGGGTGGAAGCCCCTTCAGCAAGCCCCGATTCTTTGAGGCTGCGTGTCATTCCGGCAAGTTTTACCAGCGAACGGGCAAGCTTTTTATCAATCCCACCTTCCTCACAGACAATTCTGGCCTCCAGTTCCGGATCGGGGTAGTCAAAGGAAATGGCAACAAAACGCTGGCGGGTGGAAGGTTTAAGGTCTTTTAATACACTTTGGTATCCTGGATTGTAGGAAACACTGATCATAAATTCAGGAGGAGCAGACAGCAGTTCACCAAGCTTTTCCACCGGGAGTTCTCTGCGGTCGTCTGCAAGAGGGTGGATAACCACAGTGGTATCTTTTCTTGCTTCCACAATTTCATCAAGATAACAGATGGCGCCGGCACGTACTGCAAGCGTCAATGGGCCGTCAGTCCAGACAGCTTCACCGGAACGGATCAGGTACCGGCCCACCAGGTCACTGGTGGAGAGATCGTCATGACAGGAGACTGTGATGAGAGGACGTTCCAGTTTCCAGGCCAGATACTGCATAAAGCGGGTTTTTCCACAACCCGTGGGGCCTTTTAAGAGCAGCGGGAGGCAGTTTTTATGAGCGGACAGGGCTATTTCCATCTCACTGCCCGAGGCAATATAATACGGCTTTTCCGTGATCAGATGATTTTCCAGGCGTGTTTCTGTTACATTCATGTTCCTATAGTTCCTTATATAAGGTGACAGTATTGATTTGTAATGTTCACTTACAATGTGTACACCATGGAGGAATCAGTCAAGAATTATTGTTAAGTTGTATGGGGAGTACTTTGTTGCAGGAGGGAATGCTATTTGGAGGCGGCTTTTGTTTTCTCAATGAGAAAGACGCCATAAGTGGCACGTAAATTGGACAGGATGGTGACAATCTTCCCCTCTCTGTCCTGGCCATAGCTGTTGATGGCACACTCTTTGACAATGGTGTAACCCACTTTTTTCGCAAAAGATCTGAAGTCAGCAAGAGTGATCACCCGAATATTTGGCGTATCATACCAGGAGTACGGGAGCTGGCGTGTTTTTGGGGCTGTTCCTTTGAAAAACAGTTGCAGTCTGCCTGAATAATGACTGAAATTAGGAAAACTTACTATGACCTGTTTACCGATCCTGGCAAGGGATTTGAGAAGTCTGTCCGGCTGAAGAACCTGTTGCAGGGTCTGGCTGAGAATAACCACATCAAAATAGCCGTCAGGATAATCCAGAACCTCATCTTTCAGGTCTCCCTGCAGAACAGTCAGGCCCCGGCTGATGCAGGCAGCAGCCTTGTCTTTGTCCTGCTCAATGCCGGTACCCTGGATATTCTTGTGTTTTTTCAGCCAGGCAAGAAGGTCGCCCCTGCCACAGCCAAGATCCAGCACCCGGGAGCCGGGCTTGATCCAGGAGGCAATGATTACCAGATCATATCGAAGTTTCTCAGGCGTCTTCAATTCCATCCAGAAATCCTCTGATAAGATTTGTCAGCCGTATATCCTTTATGAGAAATGCATCATGACCGCAATCAGCCTCAATTTCGCAGAAACTTACATCCTGTCCGGTCCGTTTTAAAGCCTTGACCAGCTCCCTAGCCTGGTATGTGGGGTAAAGCCAGTCTGATGTGTAGGAAATGACTAAAAATTTTGATCTGTTGCCACGGAGGTCCTGCAGGCTTTCCCGGGTGTTGACATTGTCTGCAAGGTCAAAATAATCAGCGGCTTTGGTGATGTAGAGAACAGAATTTGCGTCAAAGCGTCTGGCAAATTTTGAACCCTGATGTCGCAGGTAGCTTTCCACCTGGAAATCAGCTTCAAAATTAAACGAAAAGTCTTCCTTGTCCTGGAGTTTGCGTCCGAATTTTCTGCGCATTGCCTCATCAGAGAGATAGGTGACATGGCCTATCATTCGAGCTACAGCAAGACCCAGTCCCGGGCCGGAGCTGTGATAGTAATCACCTTTGTTCCACAGAGGGTCGGCCATGATTGCCTGTCTTGCGATTTCATTAAAGGCTATGGCCAGAGCTGAATGACGCATGGTGGTGGCAATGGGGATCGCGGATTTTATCATCTCCGGGTAACGCACACACCATTCCAGCACCTGCATCCCTCCCACTGAGCCACCGATAACAGAATGGAGTTTTGTAATTCCGAGATGTGCCAGCACCTGTTTCTGGGCGTTGATCATGTCACCGATTGTGACCATGGGGAAATCTAGGCCGTAGGCTTTACCGGTCTCAGGATTAATGGAGGAAGGCCCGGTTGAGCCCATGCAGCTGCCAAGAATATTGCAGCAGATGACAAAGTAGCGATCAGTATCAATTCCTTTGCCGGGTCCGACCATGAAATCCCACCATCCGGGATTGCTTTCTGATGGGTCATCCCAGTAAAGATCTGCCACATGGGAGTCTCCGGAAAAAGCGTGGCAGATAAGGACTGCGTTGTCCCTGCTGTGGTTCAGTCTGCCGATTGTTTCATAGGCGATCGTGACAGGAGAAAGCACAAGACCACTGTCCAGCTGCTGGCCTTTTTCCGAGGCGTCATAGGTGAAATATTGTTTCTCTATTTTCAATTGTCTGCCAATGCCTGTTCCAGATCCTCGAGGATATCGTCAATATGTTCTATTCCGATTGAAAGCCTGATCATTGATGCTGAAATACCTGCCTCAGCCAGCTGTTCCGAAGAAAGCTGTGAGTGAGTGGTGGAAGCAGGGTGGATGGCAAGAGACTTTGCATCCCCCACATTGGCCAGATGGGCAAAGAGCTTCAGTGATTCGATGAAGCGTTTTCCAGCATCAGGTTCGCCTTTGATTCCAAAGGCAACCATTCCGCCGAAACCATTTTTCAGGTAATGACTGGCAGTGGCGTGGTTTTCGTTGTTTGTAAGCCCCGGGTAATTGACCCAGCCAACCTTGTTATGATTCTGAAGGAATTCTGCCACTGCAATCCCGTTTTTAGAATGACGTTCCATCCTGAGGCTTAATGTTTCAATGCCCTGGAGAAATGCCCAGCAGTTATCAGGGGAGATACACGCACCAAGGTTTCTAAGGGGTACAAGACGCATGCGCAGGGCAAAGGCTATGGAATTCATATCACCAAGATCATGCGCATATCTGAGACCGTGATAGGAAGTATCCGGCTCGTTAAAGAGGGTGAACTTTGGATCTGTCCAGTCAAAATTGCCGCCATCAGTCACAATTCCGCCAAGTACCGTACCGTGGCCGCCTATCCATTTGGTCAGTGAATGTATGACAATATTGGCTCCATAATCAAGGGGACGCAGCAGACAGGGTGGGGTAAAAGTGGAATCGACAATCAGGGGCAGATGGTGTTTCTGCCCGATTTTTGCCACGGCTTCGATGTCGGTCATGGTGAGGCCGGGGTTGCCAATGGTTTCGCAAAAGAGGGCTTTTGTCTTATCGTTTATTGCGGCTTCAAAGTTTGCTGGATTTTTGGGATCCACAAGTCTGACCTTGATTCCCAGCTGAGGAAGAATAGAATTAAACTGGGAGTATGTACCACCGTAAAGGTTATTGGCAGCCACGACTTCATCGCCGGCTTCACAGAGGTTGATGATACTGTAGAAAATAGCAGCTGTTCCGGAGGCCAGGGCAAGGGACGCTGCTCCTCCTTCCAGCATAGCCAGCCGTTCTTCAAGCACGGCCTGGGTGGGATTGCCGATTCTTGTATAAATATTACCGGGCTCTTTAAGGCTGAACAGGTTTGCGGCGTGTTCCGTACTCTTAAACAGGTAAGAAGCTGTACGATGGACAGGAACTCCAAATGACAGGGTTTCCTTGTCAATTTTGTGGCCGCCGTGCAATGCTGCTGTTTCAAATCTCATATTTTTCCTCTTCTGATAACAGGGATGGATTAAGGCCTGTACAATAAGTGTATCACTACTGTTAAAAACTGCACTTGAATTGTGAATGTGCCTGATATAATGGATGAACATACCACTCTGTGGTGCCTACCCGCCAGCTAAATTTTTTATAAAGAAATTATAAAGAAATTAAGTGAAAAAAAGCCTTCTTTGAATATGACGATTTTTCTTTTAGTTAAAGGAAATACTAATGTTTATTTTGGGGGGTTCTACTACATGTTGTAGATTGTCCTTGCAAGGCACCATGAGTATAGTATATAAGCACTTTAACTGCAGAAGGTGAAAATATCCACATTGTAGTTTTTTTTTGTCTTTCATCCAGCACTCTATATTATCCATCAACCACCAGCTGTTTCAGCTTTTAGTTTAATTTTTATTCGAGAGAGGAATACATGACTCCTGACTTAACCAAACAGGTATTGACCCGGACTGCGGAAACTGTCCTTGCCCGACGCTACTACTTGAAAGACGACGATGGTAAATCGATCGAGACTTGGGAAACGCTCTGTAAAAGGGTGAGCAATGCCGTGGCTGAGGTTGATAAGGACAGTGAGCAGTTTGAAGCTCTGCGGGAGTCTTTCTTTCGGATGACGTATCATCTGGATTTTCTGCCCAACTCTCCGTGCCTTATGAATGCGGGAACTGATATCGGACAGTTGTCCGCCTGTTTTGTTCTTCCCATTGAAGATTCCATGGATGGTATCTTTACTGCCATTCGTAACGGTGCCCTGGTCCATAAGACAGGTGGAGGCACCGGTTATTCTTTTTCCAGGCTCCGCTCCAGAAATGCGTCTGTTCGCTCTACCCAGGGAGTTGCATCCGGTCCCCTTTCATTTGCAGCTGTTTTTGATGCTGCCACCGAGACCATCAAGCAGGGTGGTAAGCGGCGAGGCGCCAACATGGGCGTACTTCGCATTGATCATCCAGATATCATGGATTTTATCTGTGCCAAACAGAACCAGGATAAATTCAATAATTTCAATTTCAGTGTGGCCATAACCGATGATTTTATGAAGGCAGTAGAAGAGAAAGCCGGTTATTCTCTCATTGAACCTTCCACCGGTGAAGAAGTGGGAACACTGGATGCAAGCGCTGTTTTTGAAAAAATAATTGATCTGGCCTGGCACAATGGAGAGCCCGGTGTTCTGTTCATTGATGCGGCTAACAGGGATAATATGACACCGCAACTTGGTGACTTTGAGGCGACTAATCCCTGTGGTGAGCAGTGGCTGCTTCCCTATGAGAGCTGCAACCTTGGTTCACTAAACCTGGCCAATTTTGTAAAAGAGGGAAAAGTTGACTACAAGCGGATGGAAAATGTTGTCCGGGTGGCAACATCTTTTCTTGATAATGTCATTGACTGCAACCGCTTTCCCATCCCTGAAATTGAGGAAATGACCCTCAAAACCAGAAAAATCGGTATGGGTATCATGGGGCTTCACGACATGCTGATCCAGCTTGGCCTGCCCTATGGCAGTGAGGAAGGACGTGAACAGGCAGCAGAAATCATGAGTTTTGTTCGTGCAAAAGCGGAAGAGAGATCCATTGAACTTGCCGAGGAAAAGGGTGCTTTTCCTGCCTATGATCCGGAATTCAATGACTATCCGGCAAGAAGGAATGCGGCGCTCACTTCAATCCAGCCTACAGGAACAGTGTCCATGATTGCTGATTGTGCCTCAGGTTGTGAGCCCTATTTTTCCATTGTCATGATTAAGAACGTGATGGATGGAGATCGTTTAATACTTGTTAATAAATATTTTGAACAGATTGCCAGGAAAGAGGGTTTTTATTCCGAAGAGTTGATGGCCAAGGTGGCTGACAGCGGTACTGTTATCGGCCATGATGAAATTCCTGAAAAATGGCAGGAAGTCTTTCGTACTGCACAGGATGTGACACCTGAAGATCATATTAAGATGCAGGGAATTCTTCAGCAGAACGGCGTTGATTCATCCATCTCAAAAACAATCAATCTTCCCAATGATGCCACCCGTGAAGAAGTAAAGTTTTCTTATCTCATGGGCTATGAGCTCGGATGCAAGGGGCTTACCGTTTATCGTGACGGATCCAGGGATTCCCAGGTTCTCAACACCAAAGAAAGTGCGGATTCTGAGCAGAAGACAGCTATCGTGTCGGGCGCTGGAGTGAAAAAGAAACTTCCGGACACCCTGAGTGCCAAACGTTACCGTGTAAAAGATCAGGATCAGAAATCAGTCTATATCATTGTCTGCTTTGATGAGAACGAGCAGCCCATGGAGGTTTTTGCAAAATTCCCATTTGATAACCGGGTGGATCTGAAAGACAAATCTACCATGTGGACAACAACCTGCCGGCTCGTTTCCCTGGCTCTCAGATTTAATATTCCGGCATCTGAAATTATCAAACAACTTGATCGTTCAAGCGGACATATGCTTGATCTTCCTGCTCAGTTGAGTAAATTGTTCAAGTCTTTCATGGCAGGCACCCACCACGGTTTTGTTTCAACCTGTCCCGAATGCGCGGGAAGCCTTATTTTTGAAGAAGGTTGTGAGACGTGTCATGATTGTGGGTACAGTAAGTGCAGTTAATGATTGGTTTATTCAACGCGATACCACTGACAGAGAGAAAGTAAAATATGGGAAAGATAGGAAGAAACGAGCAGTGCCCCTGCGGAAGCGGAAAGAAATTTAAACATTGCTGTCTGCCAAAAGAACAGGCAGGGATAGTTCCCACAAGCCCGGAAGCGGCGTTCAAGATTTCGCTGGTCAGCGAGATTGAAGCTATCGTAAAAGTCGCTGGGGATAGGAAACAGAAGATCAGAGAACTTGGTGTCTTTATTTTACTGGCAACTGAAAGTGGTGATGCCTGGCTGCTTGAAATAACTGACTCTGATGCTGTGCAGCTTGCCCGCAAGGGAGAAGCCCTTGAGATTCCCATTGATGAGAATCCGGAGACCATAGAGATTAACTGGAGCCACACCTTTGATCTTGCCGGTAAAGAATTTGAACTCACCGCCTATAGCGATCAGGTAAAGAGTGTGATGGAAAACTACCCGGTTAAAGAGATCAGCGCTTCTATCAAGCGGATCAAGAAAAAATTTCCAAGTGAAGTTCTCGACAGGGTTCATGTTGATCCGGCAGAGCATAAACAGTCTGCCTGATATTGTTTGTCGTCCTGTGAACTTTGTAATACGCATGGTCCCCGTGACAATTGTCATGGGGACCATTTTCTTTCTCTCCCACCAGTGTGGTGACACCCTGAATCTTCCTTCGTTTCCGGGCGCGGATAAGCTTGCTCATATGTTTGCCTATGGGACCCTGGCCTTTACTGTTCTCTGGTATTTTGGGAAAAAAGGTGTAGACAGGCCCTGGCTGACGCTGACGCTGACAGTGCTATTCTGTCTGTTTTACGGAATAAGTGATGAATTTCACCAGTCTTTTATTCCGCTCCGATCAGTGAGTGCTTTTGATCTGCTTGCTGATACTGCAGGGGCCTTCTGTATCAGTATAATCTGGCTGATGAGCCCAGCGCTGCAGCAGCAACTAATTGTTTACCAGAACAAAGCAGTAAAGTATCTCTCTTTCGGAGACCGATGATACTAGAGAAGTGCTTCTTTGACCATTTTAGAAGCAAGTCCCATATCAAGCTCATCACCATATTCTTTTTTCAGGCTCCCCATTACCATGCCCATGAGTTTCGGGTTCTTTTCAGGCAACTCTGCAATAAGCTTTTCGACTATGGCTTTTGTCTCTTCAGGGCTCTTTGTTTTTGGAATAAAGACCTCGAGTATTTCAACAGTCTTCCCCACATCAATACCGGCATCTATTGACTGATGGGCCATTTTTAGTTCTCTTTTTGCTGCAGCAAGCAGATCTTTTTCTTCCGGTGCCCGATTTCCATCAGCCTTAGCCAGTTTCTGGGCAGCATCCAGGAGCATGGCAAGGACCGTTGATTTTTCAGGATCTGTCTTTTTTGCCAGCATCATGGTTTTACGCAGTTCTTTGATATTCATATTAGCTGTAATCTCCGCTTATTATTATGTTGGGTGGGGTAGTTTAGTAAGACGATTTCTACTGCAGGGAACTGGTTTGTTTCTCCACTGACTCTGCCAGAACATATCCCACCTGATTTTGATAGGTCACTCTATACCATTCTGCACTTTCAGAAAGAACCTGAAGTTTTGTACCAGCAGGTATTTTTGCAAGAATATCAGCATAAATATTATCGGCTGATTGCAAATAGGTTACTCCAACTGCTTTGACAGATTCTACCGAAGTTTCATCTTCTTTTTTGGGTTTTGAAACTGTCGTATCGGGTGGAGAACCAGATGGATGAAGCAGGCCTAAAGCCATCAGAGTCGCGTCATCGATGCGACCGGTTACAAATATGTGATGGTCTCTCTGATATTGTTCAAGAGCAATTCTTGTTTTCCTACCCATTACACCGTCAGCAGGTCCTGGATTATATTGTTTCTGCAACAGTACTTCCTGAACCTTTTTTACCTGAGGGTAATACGGTTTTTTAACACCGGAAATTATCCCGGGATAATGCCTGGCAGGAGGCCTCCAGCTTTTCAGGTAACAGAAATAATCACTGCTCGTAAAATCAAATGCCACACATCGCGATTCGCTGGCACATTGTTTGGCACATTCACGACCATTGTTTGTTTGAAACCTTGTATAATCGCCACCTGGACGTTGGGTGTCTGTTTCGTAGGTCAAATTCATATCAGTGGATACAGGAGCATTCCTGCCGGTGTAAGATGAATGCTTAGTTCCTGAAATAACACCAATGTATCTTCTTCTTGGGTATGCTGTGCTTTTCAACCAGCATGAATTGTCACTGTTGTAAAAATCAAATGCCTGACAACGGGCTGAGTCTCTGCATTTCTGGACACATTCCTGAACATTTGCTGCTATGAAATTCGTATAATCGCCACCAGGCCGCTGGAAATCATATTCCAGATTAATACTGTTGTATCCTTGGGCCATCGCTGAGGAAGCAATAAAACTCAAAAGTATAAACAGGGATGTTCGTATCATTTTGTATCCTCATGGAATATGATAAGATCAGTCGGTTTCCTGTGGCAGACAGACTTTTATTGCTGTAAAAGTCTGGCCATATCCTTGGCAAAGTAGGTTAGAATAATATCAGCCCCTGCGCGTTTTATTGAGAGCAGGGTTTCGGCCATCACCTTGTCGCCATCGATCCAGCCTTTTTCAGCGGCAGCCTTGATCATGGCATATTCACCACTCACATGATATGCGGCAATGGGAAGGTCGAATTCATCTTTCAGACGACTGATGATGTCGAGATAGGCAACGGCGGGTTTGACCATGAGAATGTCCGCTCCTTCATCCACATCAAGAGTTGCCTCCCGCAGGGCTTCACGCGCATTGGCAGGATCCATCTGATAGCTCTTGCGATCACCAAATTGAGGCGCACAGTCTGCCGCATCCCTGAAGGGTCCGTAGAAGGCTGAAGCATATTTGACCGCATAGGACATGATGGGAATCATATCAAAGTTATTTTCATCAAGTGCTGCCCGTATTTCAGCCACCCGTCCATCCATCATATCCGATGGGGCAACCATGTCTGCGCCGGCCTGGGCATGAGAGAGAGCCGTTTTTGCAAGTATCTCAAGGGTTGCGTCATTGTCCACCGTGTCCCCGATCAGGCATCCGCAATGGCCATGGTCTGTGTATTCACAGAGACAGACATCGGTGATAACCGTGAGCTCAGGTGCTTTGTTTTTGAGTTCGCGGATACCGCGCTGGATAATACCGTCTTTTGCGTGGGCACCGGTTCCCATGGCATCTTTTTCTTTTGGCAGACCAAAAAGGATCATGGAGTTTACTCCAAGTTTCATACACTCTTCTGCCTCTTTTTTAAGTTGATCCACACTTAATCTGAAAACGCCCGGCATGGATGAGATCTCTTCCCGTTTGTTTTTCCCTGGAGCAATGAAGACCGGATAGACAAACTGGGCCGGTGAGAGCTGTGTTTCACGAATGAGGGCTCTCATGGATTCGTTTTTACGAAGACGGCGGGGACGATATTCAGGGAAGACCATTGTATTGCTCCTAGCTTGTAATTTCTAATGATTTTAGTTTTTTGTGCAGGTGACTTCGTTCCATGCCAACCTGCTCGGCAGTTTGGGAAATATTGCCGTTATTTTCATTGAGTTTCAATTGCAGATACTCTTTTTCAAAAGATTTTTTTGCCTGTTTGAAATTTGAAATTTCATATGGACGGACAGCTCCAGCTGCCTGGCTTGCTGATGGAAGGTGGCCTGACGGACTGAGAAAAAGGGAAATATCTTTCTCTGTAATGGTGTCGGATGGGCACATGATTGCAATCCGTTCCACGAAGTTTCTCAGTTCGCGGACATTTCCGGGCCAGGAATGTTTACACATGACCTGCAGCGATTTTTCTGAGAATTTCTTGCTGGCAAGGCCACGGCTTACGAGATTCTGCATGAGATCTTCAACAAGTGGAGGGATATCTTCCAGTCGCTCGCAAAGGCTGGGAACAGTAATGGGCACCACATTAAGGCGCCAGAAGAGATCAGCACGGAAATTTCCCTCTTCAATTTCTTTTTCAAGATTTTTATTGGTGGCAGCAAGAACACGGACGTTAACGGAAATAGTTTTGTGTCCACCCACGCGTTCAAATGTCTGTTCCTGGAGGATACGCAGGATCTTTGCCTGGGTCTTCAGGCTCATGTCACCGATTTCATCAAGGAACAGGATTCCGCCGTCAGCCTGATCAAATTTGCCCCGTTTTGAACTATGTGCTCCGGTGAATGATCCCTTCTCATGACCAAACAGTTCTGATTCGATGAGTTCCTCCGGGATTGCCGCACAGTTTACTTCTATCATGGGCCGGTCACTCATCTGTGAATGCCTGTGAATGGACTGGGCAACAAGCTCTTTGCCTGTCCCGTGATCACCGCGGATAAGAACCCAGGCATCCGTGGGAGCTACCCGTTCTATCTGAGCCCGCAAATCCTTTATGACTTTTGACTTTCCAGTAATTTTTGTGGATTTGCCTGTTTTTGCCCGTAAAATTTTGTTTTCTTTTTCCAGCTGGGCAAAGCGGAGGCCATTACTGATGGCAAGAATGATTTTGTCATAGGAAAGGGGTTTTTCCACAAAGTCAAAGGCACCTTTGCGGGTGGCCTGAACAGCTGTTTCGATCGTACCGTGTCCGGAGATCATGATCACTGGAAGTGAGTAGACTTCCTTTATTTTTTCAAGGGCGGTTAAACCATCCATATTATCGCCCAGCCAGATATCAAGAAGTATTAGATCAATATTCTGTACTTCAAGAATTTTGAGTCCTTCTTCAGCAGAAGCCGCACAGACAGGAATAAAACCCTCATCTTCAAGGATCCCGGAAAGGGTTTCCCGGATGGAGATTTCATCATCTATTATGAGAATGTGTTTAGACATAAAAGAGGATCTTAATCTGTTTTCTGAGTGCTGTTTTTTCCATGCAGGGGCAGCTCAATGGTGAATATTGTTCCGTGGGGTCTGTTGTCCAGCACTCGGATGTAGCCACTGTGATCGGAGACGATGGTGGATACAATGGCGAGTCCAAGGCCGGTGCCTGTCTTTTTGGTGGAGAAATAAGGCTCAAAAAGCCGAAGCTTTTCATCTTCTGTGATTCCGGGGCCAGAATCACAAACCTGGAGGAAAACATTTTCTCCTTCAGCATCCAGCGCCAGAATGATGTCTATTGTACCGCCGTCTGGTAAAACTGCAACAGCATTGTCAAGTAGGTTGATAAGGCAACGTTTCATCTGTTCAATGTCAAAACTGAATACCGGTATTTTGTCTTTTTCCTCCACGTTAAAGCGGATTTTTCCATGTGCCTGTTTATAAAGAAAAAGAGTTTCCTGTATCATTACCTTGAGATCCGCAGGAGCCAGGTTGATCTTGGGCATTCTCGCAAACTGTGAAAATTCACTTACCAGCAGTTTTATCTCATCAACCTGCTTGATGATGGTATTGGTACACTGATCAAATATGGAATTGTCTTCTTCCAGAATTTCAGGGTAGCGTCGCCGCAGTCTCTGGGCAGAAAGCTGGATGGGAGTGAGCGGGTTTTTGATCTCGTGGGCAATTCGGCGGGCAACTTCCCGCCAGGCTGCCATGCGCTGCATTTTTTCAAGTTCTGTCAGGTTGTCAAAGACCAGCACAAAACCCAATGGTTCCCCCTCTTCATTTTCAAGACGGGTAAAAGTAACAAGGAGCGAGAAATTCTTTCTTAAAACTGAAAGCTTGAGATGCTGGCGCACGGAAGTTTTACCGGTAATTCTCAGTTCATTTATGAATCCATCGATGATGAAGGCGTGTTCAGGGGGCAGTATTTCTGAGTATCTTCGGTTAATAAAAAAGTCTTTACCGATATTGAGTAATTTTTCAGCAAAGCGGTTGATTGTGGTGATTCTTCCATCACCATCCAGGGAAATTACTCCGGCTTCGACATTTTGCAGAATAATTTCCGTGTAACGTCTTCTCTCATTTGCATCCCTTGTGCTTTTTTGCAACGCACGGTGGGCCTCTGCCAGCTTGGAGTTACTGGAGTTGAGATTGGAGGTCATGGTGTTAAATGATTCCACCAGCAGCCCCATTTCATCATTGGATTCTTTTTCCAGCACAAAATTGAGGTCACCATCAGCAACCCGCCTGGTTGCCATGGCCATTTTATTCAGCGGTCCGGTAATGCTTTTGGCAATGTACAAGCCAAACCAGATGGCTGAAAAAATTATGAGCAGGGTGACTATGAGCAGGATGATGAGCAGCCAGAACTTGAAGGGCTTTTTTAGATATTTCAGCTGTCGGTAGTCTTCAATACCTTTTGAGATGTAATGGAGTCTTTCCAGTTGTTCTTTTTTGATGAGGAGGGTGGTGACCAGAAATGATGTTTCTTCCAGATTCCAGTTCAGTTGAATGGAATTGACACGACGGATCAGATCGCCTGCGATTGATTCCTGGTTGATGATCATCGGTTCATTGCTTTTCTGAACAGCGTCGAGCACAGCTATTGGGATCGCAGGCATTTTCTGGCTGCTGAGAATGGGTGCAGAAACTGTGAAAAGCCTGTTGCGCTGATCGGTGATAAGGGTGAAACTGAGTGCGTTCCTTGTGTCGTAATCATTGAGAATGGAGGTCAGTTTCTTCTCTATATCGGCAGGTTCAGGGCTTGTTTCCCTTGTCTGGATAAGGCTGTTTTCAACATTTTCTCCGAGAACATCCACCTCTTCTTCAGTCTCCTGAATATATGATTGAGCCAGATCCAGAGAATTCTGCAGGGAAATTTCAATGTTTGAGTTGAACCAGTAGTCCATACTTGTGGAAACAAACTGCAAAGAAATAAAAAACAGAAGAATCGTTGGGATAAGAGAGAGTGAGATAAAGGAGATGACAAGTTTGGTCTTTAATTTGGAACCAATTGTGTTTTGACGGCTTTCAAAGAACAGCTCTGCCAGATTACGCAGCACCAGGAAGAGCATGAGAAGCACAAGGATCACATTTAAGTTGATCACTCCGAAAATGAGAATGTCACTGGAAACCGGCAGGGATATGTCCACATTAAGCAGAGATCGTTCCAGCCAGATAAAAAGAGGGATGAGGAAGAGACAGGCAATAATTACCTGTCTGATAAGCTTCTTTTTCTCCTGACGCTGTTTACTGTTGAGCTGCGGCTTGCTCAGTACCAGTATTGGAAGCTGTTCAGTTTTGTCTGAGGAGTTCTTGGCCATGGACGATTGTAAATCTGGCTAATAGGTGAATTCAATAGTGTACCAGTCTGTTTCCAGGTCCCACATGGAGATAAAAGGGATGACGTAGTGGAGGTTCATTGGCAGAGTTTTCTTGTATAATTCGGCTTTGATACGTAATTCGTAAGAATTGTCCGCTTCAAGTTTTTTTAACTCGATAACCTTTAATCCATTGATGTCATTCATTGTTTTTATTGCTTCATCAAGGTTTTTAAAGGTAAGTGTTCTGTTTTTCTGTTCTTCGATCTCCAGCTCATACTGTTCTTTCAGCGTATCGTACTTAAGGGTATGGACAAAACTTACAGACATGAGTTCTTCGTCCGGCCAGCTGTCTCTGGTGCGGAAGAGCTCGACAAAAAATGTAAAACGCATGGGAATACCGCTGTGAAGAGCCTGGACCAGTTCATTGGTTTTATCGTTTTTTATGACTCCGAATAGAAGCAGATGTGTATTGGAGGTGGTTATCGTGATATCTTTAAATTGGACTTCCTGATTTGAGCTGGCAAGCACACTGCTTCCTGCTAAAAAGATCAGCGATAGAAAAAGAGCAAAGTATAAAAACGGGTGACGCATGGTTGCCTGGTAGGATGATTGTAATCGCATATTTTTTTCAGGATCCTGGAAAATCTTTTTCTCACCTGAATCCGTGACGGCTTTGTGATCTTTCCGATGCTAATTAATTTACCGTAAGTAATTAGTAAAGTGCTAAGTCGTGTTTAGGAAAATCACCAGCCGTCCTACGGGGCGAGTGCCGGCAATGCATCCCAAACATCTTGAACACCTCGATATAGTTCACTATGACCAAAGCGTTCAAAATGATCGGGCTACATCACCGGTACTCGCTCACGGAATCAGGTTTCATTAAAAGATTTTCGTGAAGGTGCCTAAACATTGCCAGCACACCCTCACGGATTCAGGTATTATTAATAAGATCAGTGGATAGAATACTCCGTATGGGATATTTTTGTAACCAAAAATCTATTTCTGTTTATTTCGCTTGACAGGAGTATGGCCCCTTCTTAAGTTGTGCATATGCTCATTTGGAGAGTGCAAATGTAAAATTCGTTATCCATGGAGGGTAGCGTAAAAATATAGACCATTTATTTTTACTAAAAGGGGGACAGTGTGAACCGTAATGAAGAGTTATACAGTGTTGATACTGACAAGAGCGTAACTCAGTTTGTTCGTGATTTCGGAAAAGTGGCAAAGAAATATGATTTTGTGGTCAATAATTCAGACACAATGAATATGAAAAACACTTTCCGGGAACATGGCGCTGCAGTAGAGGATGATTTTGATCTTCACATGATGCATGTGTGCAAGCCTGTAAAATCAGCAAAGAGTTTGTCCGTCAATTATGAAAGAGCCATCTTCATGCCGAAGTTTGTGATGGTGTTTTCAAAGGATGGCAGGACACAAATCCGATATTTGAGCTTTAACAGTGCTGATATTGCAACAATGGTCCCGGATGATCCAAAGTATCCTGAATCACTGGCGCTGACCTATTCAAAGATTCGTTCAATGATAGATGAGGCAAGGTAATTATGTGGAAATTTTTAATATCAATTAATAAAAAACTCGTTTATGCAATTCCGGTAATGATTGTCCTTGGCTTTATATTCGGCAAGAGCGTTTCTGCAGATACTGTCAAACAGTTGAAAAACCTGATTGTGCCCATGACATTTCTCATGGTTTACCCCATGATGGTAACCCTGAATATCAAGTCATTGAAAGATGGAATAAAGAATGTCAAACTGCAGCTTACCACGCAGTTCATTAATTTTCTGATTGTTCCGTTTCTTGCTTATGGACTGGGCCTCTGGTTCTTTCCCGACAACAGTTATATGGCGCTTGGTCTTCTTCTTGCGGCATTACTGCCCACAAGTGGTATGACAATATCATGGACAGGTTTTGCAAAGGGAAATATGGCAGCTGCCATTAACATGACAGTCATTGGCTTGACTCTTGGTTCCCTGGCAACCCCTGTATATGTGATGATGCTTCTGGGTGCCAAGGTGGACATGAACAGTGTCCTGGTTGTTAAACAGATTGTATATATCGTTTTCATCCCCATGGTGCTTGGCTATTTCACTCGTTCTTTTTTCATGAAAAAGTATGGAATGAAAGAATTCAAGAAAACCTGGGCACCTCGTTTTCCATCGCTTTCAACCATCGGTGTTCTCGGCATTGTTTTTGTGGCGATTGCATTAAAAGCAGACAAACTGTCTCAGGATCCAATGATTTTATGGATGATTTTCAAACCGCTTTTAATTATTTACACACTTAATTATGCCTTGGGCACCATAGTCGGTAAAATGATGTTCAAGCGCGGTGATGCCATTGCTCTTGTCTATGGAACAGTGATGCGGAATCTATCCATTGCACTGGCCATTGCCATAAACGCCTTTGGAGAAAAAGGTGCCGATGCTGCATTGGTTATTGCTGCATCGTATATCATCCAGGTGCAGTCTGCTGCCTGGTATGTAAAATTGACTGATAAACTGTTTGGACCGCTTGAAGTAGAAAAAGGCTAAGGTGTGTTCAAACAAGAAATATGTCTGTCATCTTTTCTGATAAAAAATCTGCTTACGGAGCAGGGTCTGTAATGAAAATGATAGATAAATAATGCAATTGGAGGCGATATGAAAGGATCTCTGTTTAAAAAAATTCTTTATGCAACAGATCTCTCTGAAACAGCGAAGAAAGCAGCGCGTTACGCACTCAGTCTGGCCAATGAATATGAGGCTGAACTGACAGTGATCAATGTGGTTC
Source organism: Desulfocapsa sulfexigens (assembly GCA_015662865.1). Classification (GTDB taxonomy): domain Bacteria; phylum Desulfobacterota; class Desulfobulbia; order Desulfobulbales; family Desulfocapsaceae; genus Desulfocapsa; species Desulfocapsa sulfexigens_B. The sequence continues at coordinate 9,132 of DQTH01000200.1, read as the reverse complement.
CTGATCTGATTGAAGAAATGTCTGCAGGGATGGGCTATGATCTCGCTGGTCATTTTGGTCAGGCTCAGCTGAGCAGTTTTTATGAGGAAGGTCTGGAAGATAGTAAAAAGGCCATGACTGAGCGAATCCATAGTCTTTTTAAAGAGGCTGGAGATGAATTTGGTCATTTATCTGCTAAACCGAAAGTGGAAGTAACAGTCGGTCATCCGGTTGAGGAAATAGTGAAAATGGCAACTGAAGGTGGCTTCGATCTTGTTGTTCTTGGGACCCACGGTCACAGTATGCTGGATGATTTACTTCTAGGCAGTGTTGCCAGAGGAGTTGTTAAAAAATGTCCAATGCCGGTTTTGACTGTCAGGTTGAATGATAAAAAGTGAAAACCGATAATTGTTAATTGATTATGAATTGTATCTATTAAAAAAGGGAGAATTTAAGATGCGTATAGCAATACCAACCAATAATCCAGGAGGCATGGAAGCCTCCCGCTCCGATCATTTTGGACATTGTGATGTCTTTACTCTGGTTGAAGTTGATCCTGATAATAAAGTGACCTCTGTGGAAACTCTGCCGGTTCCTGATCATGGTGCCGGAGGTTGTATGATTCCAGTGAAGACATTGAAAGATGCTGGAGTGAATGCCATTGTTGTTGGCGGCATAGGAGCCAGACCCATGCAGGGTTTTGCAGAAGTGGGGATTGAAGTGTACTGGGCTGACCGTAATTCAATTCCGGATGCAGCAGCAGTTATGGAGAAGTTCTCTGCCGGGCAGCTTCCTAAAATGAATGCTGATCAGGTTTGTGGGGGCGGGAGTAACTGTCACCATTAATATATTTGTTTTTTGTTGTTGGTGATGTATAAATAAGCGGTAGAATCTCACACGCATAGGATTTTACCGCTTTCTTATACTTTCTTATAGTATCCTGAATCACGTGAGTGAGTACTGGGATGTATCACCGGTACTCGCCCCGCAGGGCGGCGGGTGATTTTTCTAAATACGACTTAACACGTTATTAATTACTGTAAATTTATTAATTAGCATCTGAAAAATCACACAGCCGTCACGGATTCAGGAGTATTGTAACCAGCATGGCCGGATGTAACTGCCAGCTACGATGAAAAATGAAGGCTCCCGCAACGGTTTTCATAAAAAAAACGGTTAATCATGTCACCAAGACCAAAGAAACTCAGAAAATGCGAAGGAAAATTTTGCGGCCGTGCGTTCAAACCCACAGGAACACCCCTGACAAAGCTTGAGCAGATTGAACTTTTTCGGGATGAAATGGAGGCCCTGCGGCTCTGTGATCGTGACGGGCTGACCCAGGAGGAAGCAGGGCAAAAAATGGGGGTTTCCCGGGGAACTATCCAGCGTATCATCACCCTTGCCAGAAGAAAAACAGCTAAGGCTCTGTCAGAAGGCAAGGCGATTATCTTTGTTGATGGGGACTGAAGGCTTCTCTTGGGTATCGCCTTAGTGTCCTGGCTGCAACTTGCTCAGATATCCTGACTTTTATTACCAAAAAATCTTTCTATATGTTTTCACGGGTCTTGTGGAATGTGATGTCAGGCCATTTTTCCATGAAGAAGTTGAGCATCCATTCGTTTTGCGCCAGATAGGTAAGAAAACCTTCAGCGTCAATGGCGAGTGAAGCCTGATTTTTCCGTTCAAACTCGGCAAGTTTTTTCTTGTCCTCACATTCCACCCATCTTGCCGCCTGGAAATCAATGGGTTCGTAGATGGCTTCTACACCGTATTCATTTTTTAATCTGGCCACAGTCACTTCAAACTGAAGAACACCCACCGCTCCCATAATATGTGATCCGCCGATATTGGGGCGGAAAACTTGTATGGCACCTTCTTCTGCCAACTGTTGCAGACCTTTCTGCAGCTGTTTCATTTTCAGAGGATCTTTGAGAATTACCCGGCGGAAGTGTTCCGGCGCAAAATTCGGAATCCCGGTAAATTTCAACTCTTCTTTAGGGGTAAAGGTGTCGCCGATCTTGATGGTGCCATGGTTGTGGAGACCGATGATATCTCCTGGCCATGCCTCTTCCACATTGGCCCGATCCTGTGCCATGAATATTGTCGCATTAGAGAGCGTGATATCCTTGCCGAGACGGTGATGTCTCACTTTCATTCCCCGGGTGAATTTTCCGGAGCAGATACGGAAAAATGCAATGCGATCCCGGTGTGCAGGATTCATGTTAGCCTGAATTTTAAATACAAAACCCGAGAAGGTTTCTTCTGTGGGCTCAACATCACGGCTTGCAGCAGCACGCACACTTGGAGGAGGTGCCATTTCAACAAAGGCATCGAGTAGCTCTTGAACGCCAAAGTTATTAACAGCAGATCCGAAAAAAACCGGCGTCTGGCTGGCATTCAGGTAATGCTCGTATTCAAAGGGGTTTGCAGCTCCTTCCAGAAGTTCTATGTCATCCCGCAGAAGCGCGGCATCGTGGCTGCCGAGAATTTCATCAAGGCGGGGATCTTCAAGAGACTCAATTGTGATACCGCCCTGGTCTCTGGTTCCCTGACCGGCAGTAAAAAGATGGATCTTTTTTTTATACAGATTGTAAACGCCTTTAAAAGTTTTACCCATACCAATGGGCCATGACATGGGAGTGCATTCAATCTGGAGTTTGTCTTCAATATCAGCAAGGATATCCAGTGGATCCATTCCTTCCCGGTCAAGTTTATTGATAAAAGTGATGAGTGGAGTGTTACGCATCCGGCACACTTCCATCAGTTTTTCAGTCTGCGTTTCCACGCCTTTGGCGGAATCAATGACCATGATGGCGGAATCAACTGCTGTGAGCACGCGGTAGGTATCTTCTGAAAAATCCTGATGTCCCGGAGTGTCCAGCAGGTTAACTTCATATTTGCCATAGGTGAATTTCATCACAGAGGTGGTGACTGAAATTCCGCGTTCCTGCTCAATGGCCATCCAGTCACTGGTAGCATGGCGATCAGCTTTTCTGGATTTTACTGCACCGGCCAGATTTATGGCTCCACCGTAGAGGAGGAGTTTTTCAGTAAGGGTGGTTTTTCCGGCATCCGGATGGCTGATGATGCCGAATGTGCGCCTCTTGGCTATCTCTTGTTCAAGCTGTTTACTCATTTTAAAAGAAGAATCTGTTTTGATTTACAGGTATTTGTAGTATAAAAGTTACTGTTTCTGAAGGCTGGCTTGGAAAATTGCCGATTCGCCTAATTTTACTCATGCATCGATGTTGAACGGAAAATTTAATTTTTTCAATGTGTCCTTAACAGAACAGTGAACCATAGGTGTTTTTGCCTTAAAAGAAAACTAAAAAAAATAGAGCGAAGTATGGAAATGGATCGAAGAATTCTTGTTACAGGGGGCTGCGGATTTATCGGGGCAAATTTTGTACGCCTTCTTCTGGCAGATCATCCAGGATGGCGTGTGATAAACCTGGACAAACTGACCTATGCCGGAAATTTACAGAATCTTGCAGAAATCGAGGAGTGCGATCAGTACCGGTTTGTCAAAGCAGACATTTGCGATGCGGAGGCAATGGAAAAATTATTTGCAGAAGAGCAGATTGATTCAGTTGTCCACTTTGCAGCAGAATCCCATGTCGATCGTTCAATCACTGGACCTGCCGCCTTTATACAGACAAATATTGTTGGTACCTTTACACTTCTTGAAGCGGCCAGAAAAACCTGGTTGGGCGGATCATGGCAGGGAAGTGATCCCTGTTTTCTCCATGTGAGTACCGATGAGGTGTATGGCTCGCTGGGGGATACCGGAATGTTTACAGAGACCACACCTTTTGATCCCCGTTCACCTTATTCTGCATCCAAGGCTTCTTCCGATCATCTTGTCAATGCCTACTTCCACACCTATGATCTTCCGGTTCTGATCACCAATTGTTCCAATAATTACGGACCATACCAGTTTCCTGAAAAACTGATTCCGCTCATTTTTCACAACTCCATGACCGGAAAGCCATTGCCCATTTACGGCGATGGCAAAAACGTTCGGGACTGGCTCTATGTGAAAGATCATTGTGAGGCAATCGTTGAAGTGCTGACCAGGGGCAAAGTCGGCGGGTCCTACAATATTGGTGGAAATAATGAAAAACAGAATATCGAAGTTGTAACGCTTCTCTGTGATACTCTGGATAAAAAGATTGGCCTGCCCTCATCCGGAGAACCACGCAGAAACCTCATCACCTATGTAAAAGACAGACTCGGACACGACAGACGCTACGCGATTGATGCTTCTTTTATTAAAGATCAGCTGGGCTGGGAGCCTCAGGTAACCTTTGAAGAAGGCATTGAGAAAACAGTGGACTGGTATCTGGCCAATCAGGATTGGGTGTCATCTGTTATTGATGGATCGTATCTCAAGTATTACGAAAAAATGTATGGCAAAGAAGAACAGGAATAATGAAGATTACAGCAACAGCGATTCCAGATGTGTTAGTGGTGGAACCCACAGTATTCGGGGATGACCGTGGATTTTTCTATGAAAGTTATAATGAAAAAGAATGGCAGAAACTCACTGGATTGAAGACCAGATTTGTCCAGGATAACCATTCACGTTCAGCAAAGGGAGTTCTTCGAGGCATTCACTATCAGATTCAGCAACCCCAGGGCAAACTGGTACGAGCAGTGGTTGGTGAAGTTTTTGATGTGGCAGTTGATCTGCGCGAGAGTTCGCCGACTTTTGGCCAATGGGTAGGAGAGCGCTTAAGTGCTGAGAATAAGAAAACTCTATGGGTCCCTGAAGGATTTGGCCATGGTTTCCTTGTTCTTTCCGATGTTGCCGAGTTCCTTTATCGCACCACTGACTTTTATGCCCCGGAGCACGAACGTTGTATTGCCTGGAACGATCCGGAAATTGCCATTGACTGGCCTCTCAGCGATGAACCGCTTCTTTCTGAGAAAGACAGGAAAGGGGATTTGTTCAGGAAGGCTGACTACTATAAATAATTCTGGTTAGCACTAAATTCAGTTGTGGGCTGGAGGTATTGTGAGAATAATCCATGTTTCAGGTATTCCCCGTCAAACGTCCTCGCTCATTCTTCGTTGCGGATTGTTTGCCGGAAAATACCTGAAACACTCTCTTCCGCAGCAAGCGACCTTCTTTTTTTCAGCTGACTATCAGTGGTACTTAGGTGGAAAATGGTTTGAAAAGCTATTACTGAAACGGAAATGTATGTGTTTTTAGCGGCGGTTCAGGTTGCATTCGCTGACGAGTTTCAATACCCGGGAAAGATGCTTGAAGAAATCGGAAGCTGCCTTGTCATCCGGGTTGTTCTTCAATTTTTCTTCATAAACCGCAAAAAGATTTGTCAGCACATGGGGAAGATCGTCTTCCTCAAGATCTCCCATCTTCTCCCACAGATCGTTTGTATTTACCATTTGCTACCACTCAAAGCGAAGTGTGTTATCCAGCGCATCCACTCTGGCTACTTTCACCTTTACTGTACAGCCCGGCTCCGGTCTGTTTCTGCCGGGGGTGGGAAGATCTATATTTAACAGGATGTCAGTGAGGAGAAGAAATGTTCGTTTGGGTCCGGATTCCAAAACCAGCGCTGTGTGCAGCTCATCCTGTCTTGCCTCCAGATATTTGAGCAGCCAGTATCTGTGCCGCTGCTGCCGGACACTGTTGGCCCTGGCAAGGGTTCGGCCGATAACCGAAGTGAAATCCTTGCACATATCTTCGGTGAAACTGAATTCTTCCCGTCGTATCAGGGAATGGATCTGGTGCTGCATGACAAGATCAAGCAGACGGCGAATGGGGGAAGTTATTGTTGTGTACTGCGTCACACCAAGACCGCTGTGAGGCTGGGCACTGACAAGCAGTTCTCCACGGGATAACATTTTTCTCTGTTTGGAGTTGAGAAAAAGGTCGTTATCAAGACCATGGACAACCCGTTTTTTGGGTGGTCTTTGTGCCCTGAACAACCCCGGAGCCATTCTGTCAGCGACGTAGCGTGCCGCTTCGGTGTTAGCAAGGATCATCATCTCAGAAATCAGGGTCCGTGATGGAGTGTCTGTGTCAGCAAGACTCACCTGAACTTTTGATCCGTCATGGATGTGAATGTTCACATCAGGGAAGGGGAGAAGAAGGGCTCCAGCGTCCAGACGTCTGTTTCGCAGTTTCAATCGCAGATCATTCAAGATGGCAAGTTCTCTATCTGTCTTGATCATCGTATCTGCTTCGTCATAGGTGAGTCTTCGTGCAACCTTGATGACAGACGGAAAAATTCGAACCCGTAACACTTCAGCATCTGGTGACAGCAGGATCATAAAACTGAGTGCAGCACGGATTTCTCCCTGAACAAGGCTGCATATTCCCTGGGAAAGATGGCGTGGCAGCATGGGAATCTGCCCTTCAGGGAAATAAATTGATGTTCCCCGCTGCATGGCTTCCAGAAAGAGCGGATCTCCGGGACGCACATAATGGGCAACATCTGAAATGTGTACCCCCACCAGAAAGTTTCCGTCCTGTTCCTGAACACTTAGGGCGTCATCAAAATCAAGCGTGGTGGCTCCATCGATGGTCATGGGGCGCAGGTCTGTAAAATCTTTTCTGGCAGGATCCTGGAAAAGTTTTTCCGGTCCCTGTTGGAGCAGCATTTCAGCCTGTTGTATGCCAAGTAATGGAAATACAACAGGAAGATCATTGCGCAACAGGGGAATGTTCTCGTTTTTGTCCCAGAGCCCTGCTCTTACAAGAAGATGAAAGGGATCGTGCGGCCTGTTAAAGCCTGCTGTCTTTAGAATTTTTCTCGCTATATCAGCATGTTTTGCGTCACTGCCGAAAAGGTAATAGTCCCGGATAATGGCGAGGCATTCTTTTCCAGTTTCATCATAGGGCGTAGCCTTGTTCTGACCACTTTTGACAGTGAGCAGAAATTCAGCACCATTTTTGATCAGTTCCTGAATCTTCTTCTCTTTGTTACGCTGATTACGGATCTGTTCTATCTGCTCACTGGAATGGGCGATGATTTTGTCGGCCTTGTATTTGAAATAAAGTCTGTCTTCAAAAACAGAGCGTAGAAAGGCGGAAACAATATCATCATCAGCATCTTTGCCAAAATTGAGTTCTGCAAGAAAAGATGGTTGGAACGTATTTGTGGACTCTTCGGATATCAGCTCCCAGATCTCCTGGAGATCGATTTTCTCCATAAGCTGTTTTCTTGTCGCTGCAGTCTCTTGCAGCTGTCTGGTCAGTTCTTCACGTGGAAGATCCACGGAATGGTTTTTTTCCGAGCAATGAACCACACGGGAAAGGGGAAGGTTCATTTCCCTGCCGTTTTGATTCAGGAGGTGCAGACGCTTGGCCTGGGCTCCTGTAACAAAGGCACAGAGAAATTTCCCACCTTCCAGATATTCTATGAGTTTCCCTGTTGTCGTCATACCTGACTAATCGATCCTTTCTACTCTGTTGATGAAAAAAAGATGCTTCTCTGGTAGCATTTGCAGAGAGTCTTTTAGAGAAGCATAAATTGTTCACTATAGTGCGCTTTTGTATTTTGGGCACTTTAAAAAGTGATATCAGGTAGAACAAAAGAGGATTGAAAATTGATCAATATGGATTTTTTTAATGAAACCGTCCGATCCGGTATGGTTGCCATAGTGGGGCCACCCAATGCCGGGAAATCAACTCTGATGAATCATTTTCTCGGGCAGAAAATTTCTATTGTCAGTCATAAACCTCAGACCACCAGAAACCGTATCCTCGGGGTGGTGAACGGAGATGAGTACCAGATTGTCATGATCGATACTCCAGGACTTCATAAGGCCCGACAACCCTTGAACCGCGAAATGGTGCGGATTGCCATGGAGAGTCTGAACGAAGTGGATGCTGTTCTTTATATGATTGATGTTTCTCTCCCCTTACCGGAAAAGGTAGAGCAGGAAAAGACAAAGGAGATGATAGAGCAGATGGACGGGGTGGCTGTACCTGTTATTCTTGCTCTGAATAAGGTTGATCTCCTTGATAAAGAGCAGCTCTTACCCATGATCAAGCGATACTCGGAGCTATACCCCTTTCATGCAGTAATGCCGGTTTCCGCCCTGACCGGTGAAGGTACCGTAGAGGTGAAAGAGGAGTTGCTGGATATACTCCCAATGGGACCGCGGTACTTCCCTGAAGATATTCCCACAGATGTCAGCGAACGCTTTTTGGTGGCGGAAATTGTAAGAGAAAAAGTGTTTCTCCTGACCGGACAGGAAATTCCCTACTCGTCAGCTGTGACCATCGAAGCTTTTCAGGAAGATGAGAGGAAGAAGATGACCACTATCCATGCCTCCATCGTTCTGGAAAGAAATTCCCAGAAGGGTATTGTCATTGGAAAAGGCGGGAAAAAATTAAAGAGCATTGGTATTGCAGCGCGCAAAGACATTGAAAAAATGCTTGGGCAGAAAGTTCTTCTTAAGCTTTGGGTGAAGGTGAAAAAAAACTGGTCTAAAGACGAGAGGTTTTTGAAAGAACTCGGGTTTTAATCCACCGGATAATATCCTTCCTGCTTTTTTGTACCGATGACAGTTTGTCAGAGTTTTTTTATCTGATTCCGTGTGAAACACAGCCAGGTCCATGTGGTATAGATATAAGCTGTTGATAAATCGAGAAGATCGTAAGGACTCCTGGGGAGTCATCTCCATACAGGCGGAACTGATGAACAAGATTGGCTAATCTTTTTGCGTAATCAATTTTTTCATAAAAATACACTAAGTACAATAGTTGATTTGTAAAATTGTCATTTTTATGAAAAACTAATAAAATGGAATGATAAAAAAGAACCTGTGAATTTTGTCTGACTGGGAAAAGAATGAAAAAAATAATTAACTGGTATGTTTGTCTGGTAATTTGTAGCTGTCTGACCATTGCTGCTCCAGGCTTTGCCGCGGATTGCATGACTCTCAAAAAGAGTCTTAAAGCAGAGAGAAATTTTAAGAAAAAGCGTGAAATTCTGTCCAGTGCAATTATCCAGTGTCCTGACGATCCAATAATCAATTATAAATATGGACTGAGCCTTGAACGATTCAAAAAATATGAGAAAGCCTTAGTATCTTAATTATTATTTTCGTGTTTTTTATGGCAAGATATTTCTACAATGCCTGTGCAGCAAGGTTTGGGATAATAACCATTTCTTT
>DQTH01000185.1 GCA_015662865.1 Desulfocapsa sulfexigens | reverse complement strand
AGTTACATAGTTCTACTATACGCCCCAAGCCACAAAGATGCAGGCACAAAAAAGTCCTGCGCAAAATTACGTCATTTCAGCATTGACACGATACTGATATGGTTGACACTTGTCAATAACAAAGACGTATCCGCTACCCTTTTTTCGTCGGTGATGCCGACGATTGTAAGAGGATTAATTTAACATCTTCCAGCGCATTATCAGAGACGGGGTCATCGTATAACGACGGTTGATCAGTCTGATATGCTCGGGTTGGGTACCGAATGAATTGGCTTCGTCGTGGAGCTGCCTCTATCTAAGTGCGGGAATCCGGTTAATGCCTGTCCCATAGTGTCTACGAGGGTTCTCCAAACCGTGACCGCGCCCCTGGCAATGCGCTGGAATAATTGTAATGTTCTTTGAAATTGAATTCCTTTAAAACAAAGTTTTACTTTGTAAAACGTTTATAAAGTTAGGTTCAGCATTTGTGATTATTTTGTAAAGGCTGCGTAGCACCGCGTAGCGGCACGGCCTTTACAGAATAATCACAAATGCTACGTGGCCTATTTAGGCGGCTCGAGGAAGCTCCATCGCTATTGCCCAAACAAATCCAGCTAATTCTCTAGCAACAGCTGTTTTGGCGAGATTGGCATTCTTACCTTTACCTGTCAACTGCCGATAACGACTACATAATCGGAGCTGTGCCTTCCAGGAAATATCACATATTTCTTTTGGCACACCTTCCTGGCGTTTTTGAATCGTCCGACTTTTACGGGCCGGTAAGCGGTAGGCCTGCGCAGCTTCGACCAGGGCTTTACGAACATGACCGTTGCCGGTTTTGGTAATTGAACCTTTATGTTGCTTTTCTCCACTGGAAAATTCTGAGGGGATAAGCCCCAGATAGGCCATTATTCCTTCAGGGTGCTCAAACCGGCTGAAGTCACCAAGCTCGGCAGCTAAAGTAACCGCGACGATAAGTGAAATACCGCGCATTGACTGAAAGGCTTTAATCAGTCCATTTAATCTGCTTTGCTCGGAAAAGTGCCGAATTTGTTCAGTAAGTCGATTTACCCGCTCACCGCACAGCTTCACGGTATCAATATACTCCTGTATCGTAATTTGTTGGGGGGGATGAGGCATTGCAATATCCGACAGCCAATTAAAATAAGCTTTTGACCATTTACTTTTCCCGGAGAAGACGATGTGGTATCGCAGCAAAAAGGCAGATAACTGCTGTTTGGCTTTTTTATGTGCATTTTGGGCGTCACTCCGAGCTCGTACCAAATCACGTAGAGCTTCATCTTCTTCGTTGGGTACATATATTGGGGTCAGTTCGCCTGCCCGATGTAATCTGGCAAGAGTTATACAATCACGCTTATCTGTTTTTAGCCGATCACCGCTTTTACGAGGAATTTTTGAAGGTGCCACAACCGTGCAATCAATTCCATTACTGGTCAAAAACCGATAGAGATGATATCCACAACATCCAGCTTCATAAACACATCGCAATTCAGCTCCCTGGGAGATAAAGTTGCGAAAAACTTTGATCAGCTGATCCATATTATGTGCTATTTTGCCATAATATCTCACTTCGGCACCACGTCCCTGATCTGCAATTGCTATGGATATTGATTTTTTATGTACATCCAACCCAATATACTTTACTGTTTTTTTCATGACCTGCCTCCTTGGTTATGGCTCTGGGGTGAATTATTGATGTTACATCTTAACCCACGTTGCAAGGATGGCAGGTCTTTTCTGCTTAACTGTCAACCATAATATCTAGAGAGTTCTTCATGATTAGAGTTATTATTTCACTACTGGCCTGTTTGTTTGTGGCAGTACAGATTGGCCTTATTTTTTTTCAAGGTGACGGGATTTGTTTGAATGAAGGGTGTAAAATAGTGGACAGTTTAACAACTGTCCCTCCCTTTTATTTTAATTTGGCTGGTCTTGTCTTCTTTTTGACACTTCTTTTTGGTTTTTTAAAAGGATTACGGGATTCCGAGTTCTGGCAGAAGTTCACCGGGCTGCTTCTTCTTGCCGGAATTGCTGCCGAAGGGGTACTGGTCTATTTTCAGCATTCCATTGTTACAGTATACTGCTCGTATTGTCTTATTATCTTTTCATTGATTGTTGTGCTCAACGTTCTTTCTGGTTTGCGACAGTGTATACATGCCGGGGTCATTTTCATTGCTGTTCTTCTTCCTTTGATATGTCTGCAGTTCAACGTTTCAGGGCCTGTACAATCACTTGATGCGGGAAGTGTTGCCAGAATAACCGGCGCTGAAAAAGGCGATGACCTTTATCTGTTTTTTTCTTCCACATGCCCACATTGTGAAAAAATATTAGCTGAAATGAAGAAAGACAATAGATGCAGTATACGTTTTAACCCGATAGAAAAAATGGACTCTTTTGACTTTCCGGGTGCCGAACAATTTCCTGGCTACGACCCTGAAGTCAATCGTAATTTTTTGAATAATCTTTCTCTTGATGAGATACCTGTTTTTGTGGCCAAAAACAGTGAGAATATACAAATTTATGTGGGAGAGCGTCAAATAGAGCAATATCTT
>DQTH01000202.1 GCA_015662865.1 Desulfocapsa sulfexigens | reverse complement strand
TAAAGAAATGGTTATTATCCCAAACCTTGCTGCACAGGCATTGTAGAAATATCTTGCCATAAAAAACACGAAAATAATAATTAAGATACTAAACAGGAGAGAAAAGCTGTTATGGAACAGCTTTTCAAAGAGTATTGTCGGGGCGACAGGGAGATATCAGGAAAGATCCTGAAGCAGAGTGCTTGTTATGATGAGAGTGTCTGCCTGATCCCACTGTCTTCTTCCAGACTTGTCTCAAGGGTTTTCATCCAGCTCTGTAGCTGCTCTTCGTCAATCTTCAGATTATGCTCCTGCCATAAAGCTGCCCGATCCGGAAGCAAAGAAGAGAATTGTGAGAGAAGACTTTCCGCCTCATGTTCTTCTTTCATGCTCAGTAAATGGCTGAGGGCGTCACTGATTTCAATAATGGTTGGATAGACTTTATGTTCTTCCGGGCACTGATCGGGTTGGTGATGATATGCAACTGAAGCAAGAAGACGCTCTGGAAACAGCCAGCGATTTAGAATCTTAAAACCAACCTGACAGTGATCAATACCAAAGGTATCAGTTTCTGCTTGTCTGTGTTGAACTTGATCGTCTGTTTCACGTTCAAGGATGGGACGATAGATATCAGGAAGAGCTATGAGGAGGATCAGCTTGCCAATATCATGGATGAGGCCTCCAATGAAAAGCTCACTTTGAGAGTATCTTAGATCTTTAGCCAGTATTTTGGCTGAAAGTCCACAGGAAAAAGAATGATTCCAGAAACCATTTATCGTTTTTTTGTTTTCCCTTCCTATTATCTGGAAAGAGTTGAAAACTGCTTTTCCCAGGACAATATTATGCACTTCGTTAAAGCCCAGAACATTGACCGCTTTGTTCATTGTCGCAACATTTCTCGGGATGCCAAAGAAAGCTGAATTCGCAAATTTGAGTATGGTCGCACACATGGCCTGATCAGGTAGGATTCCATTGACGAGATCATCAGCTGAGCTCTCAGGATCAGCAGTTATTGCAAGAACTCTGGAGACTGTTGCCGGGAGGGGAGGCAGGGAGTCAACCTGTTTGAGGATTCTGGATATATGGCGATGGTTCATGAGATTTCTACTTTTTGAATTTTGATGTATCCGTAAAAGCTCTTCATCTTCTTCGTTCGTTGTGCGCCAGAAGGAAGTGCCCTTGGGGTACCAAAAATGTATTATTTCAACGTACCCTGGTACGCCGAAATAATATGTTTTGTGCGCTCTCGAATATGGAGCTTTTCGAAGTCTACGCTTATCTACAAATCCATCTTATATGTTAACTTTTTACGGGTGTATCAATTTTCTGAAGCTTTTCTCTGGTGTCTTCTAAAATTTGAGTATTGAGAGAGAAGAGTTTTTTTTCTTTTATGATATCCAGCAATAAAATAACAAGCTGTGGATCCCATTGCCTGCTGGCACCTTTGACGAGTTCGCTTAGCATATGTTCAGGTGACAGCTCATCATCGCGAAACATGGCCAGGGCCAACGTGGCCATGGAATCAGCGAGACTGATAATTTTCGATCCCATGGGAATTTCATCACCTCGCAGACCTTCTGGGTACCCTTCACCATTATACCATTCCTGTTGACAAAATAGTATGTGACGTTCCTGAGAAAAAAAATCGAAAGCTTTAGTGAGGTCAACAAGTTTGAATGGTAGATCTTCAAGAGCAGTGTCCTGGTCACCCGGTAACGTGGTTTTCTTGTTGATAGCATCGTTGTTAAGTATAAATTTCAAGCAAATAGAGAGGGTGAGTGCGTTATGGAGCGTTTGACGGATTGGCTCTGTGAGCCGCAGTCGGTCGCATATCAGGTCTATGATGAAGAGAGCCTGTCTGATATGTTTTCGGTCTTCTTCGCCACCAAGATTGTGCGTCAGCAGTTCAATGGAAGCGATGGAATTTGTTTTTGTTTTATCGAGCAATTTGGTCAGAGTTTCATGGGAACGATTTAAACAACTATCACTGCTCCGGTTGTTTTCTTCGGAATACACCGTACATCGATTTCTTCCCTCTGCCTTGGCCTGGTACAAGGCCTTGTCAGCCATGTCGAGCAGTTCTCCCGGGGTTTCCGGAGAAGAATGGGCAAGGGAGGCAATACCAATGGAAATCGTAACATGAAGACTGAACTGTGAATTGTTAAATTTTTTTTCGGCACATTTTTCTCTCAATCGGTCAGCAATCAGTTTTGCTGAAACAACAGTTGTCTGTGGAAGCAGAATAATGAAACTTCCGCCTCCGAATCGGAAAGATAAGGCAAAATCTTCGGTATTACTTGTGAGTCTCGCTGCGATTTCGTTGAGAACAAAATCACCAAAGACCTGGCCGGAATTGCGGTTAATTTCACTGAAATAGTCAACATCAAGGAGCAGGAGAGAAAGCTCTGTATCATGAAGCTTGGCCTGTTCGATTTTTTGTTTCAGTGCTTTTGAGAAATATTTACGGTTGTAAAGACCAGTGAGCCCATCCCGTTCATAAAGCATGTCGAAATAGTGCTGCATCGAGCACAGAGATTTTTCAGTACTGGTTAATTTTTGTGTTAGGATAGAGTGCTCTTTTTGAATTTTTGAAAACTCATTTTTAAGTGCACAGTAGGCCAGAAGAAGCTGGATTCTCTGGTTCAGAAGAGCCGCACCGGCAGAAGAGTTGATGACGTCATTTATGGTGGCGAGCCCGGTGAGTTTCCTTGCATAATCCTCAATTTCAGAAGAATCTGCCAAGACAATGAGTGCTGTTGTTTCAGTAAGATGCAGGCTTGAAATGTCATCCGGACACAAGCTGCTTTCCAACAGCAGTAGTGTGCACTCATGCTCGTTCAAAAGGGTGCGGATAGCATCAGTTGAATGAGCTTTGAGGATGATTCGGTTTTTTGAATCTGCCTCTACTCGTTGCCCGAGAGATTGCGCCTCGTCTGGATCTGAGTGTGCTATGATGACAGTTTCGCTCATGGGCCAATTACATGAAAGAGTTGATTGCAAAGATCAATATACTACTCTAAGTATATGGCCTGCTGCCTGTGAAAATCAAATTAATAATTTATAAATTCGGCCATGAAACAGACTGACTTACTTCAGAGCAGCTAACACCTTGTAGTCATCCAGTTGTAAGTTAGGGGGTCCTTTACAGAACCGTCCTGCTAAAGAGCGGTGAGCCGTCTGATTCTTTCCTGCATTGGAGGATGTGTCGAGAAAAGACCAGCCAGGGAGCCGCCACTTAATGGATTGACAATATACATTTGTGCTGTGGCTGGATTAACGTTCATGGGGTGGCGTCGGTTGAGGTTTTCCAGCTGCTGTAAAGCAGATGCAAGTGAGCGTGGACGGCCGCAGATTGCCGCTCCTGTAGCATCCGCCTGGTACTCACGGCTTCTGGAAATTGCCATCTGGATCAGTGAGGCACCAAGAGGTGCCAGAATCATCATGGCAAGGTTTCCTATAAATCCACCACCACCGTTGTCATCATTTGATCTGCCACCGCCAAATATCATTGCCCACTGGGCCATGGAAGCCATATAACTGATTGCTCCAGCCATGGTAGCCGCAATAGTACTGATCAAAATGTCGCGGTTTTTAATATGTGCGAGTTCGTGGGCCAATACTCCTTCAAGCTCGTCTTTTTTCAGAATCTGCATGAGAGCTGTGGTTACTGCCACTGCAGCATGATCCGGATTTCTCCCGGTTGCAAAGGCATTTGGAGTATCTTTATGGATAATATAGACACGTGGCATGGGCAGATTGGCACGCTTTGCCAGGCTGGCAACCATCTGGTGCAGCTCAGGGGCTTCGCTGGCAGTGGCTTCTCTTGCGCCACTCATTTTTAAAACAACTTTGTCACTGAACCAGTAGGCAAAGAAATTCATGCCCAGAGCCATAACCAGGGCAAAGACCATTCCGTTGCTGCCGCCAAGGACCTGCCCCGCGACCATGAATACTGCTGTCAAGGCTGCCATGAGCATGCCTGTTTTTATCATGCTTGTCATTGTGTTCTCTCCAGGGTGTGTTTGTTTCTTCCCTATGTGTTTGCGATACAAGATAATAATGGTATGAACTGTGTCAAGATAAACCAGAATTTGAGAATAAAGCAGGGGCTAGCACGCCACAGTGATGTATAAGTGCCTTGTGGGTGTTTGTGACATTTTGATTTTAAATTCAATCCATAAAAGCTTGTTTTTTATTACTGCATATATGGAGTAAGGCACTAAAGATCTTTCAGATCAAAGTCGGGCTGCTTCTCATAAGCCAGATCAATAAGATTTCTCAGCTCCTGTTTAATGGTCGATGGGTCTGGTATTGCCTGGAGTATGGGCAGAAATTTTTCCACGGATTGAGGAGGATGGATACGCATTTTCTGTTCCATACTGTGGGTACCCTCACTTTCAATACCGCCGGCCAGGCTGCCGGAAGTTCCGGTGCCGCCGTCCAGATTACGAAGAAAAAGCATGATGCCGCTGATATCATTCTTCTGATAAAACAGTTTGATTTCTTCTTCTATAACTTCGTGATCCTCAATTAGAGCTGCTATGCGGTTTCGGTATTCATCCACGTGGATGCGGAGGGTTTTGTATACGTCAAAGAACATGTTGCTGAAACGTGATTTCCGCAAAAAACCGCGTACTTCCTGGTTCTCAAAGAGTCGAGCACGAATGGTGGGGGAATTGCTTACGTATGAATCAAAAAAGAGTACTTCTCCCAGTTTAGTGATTCTGTAGAAACGCTGGATGAGGTGGTTTTCCCTGAGCAGCGCGTAGATACGAAGCAGGTCAAAGCCAATTTTTGTCTCAAGCTCCATGGCGAAGTTGATGACCTCTTTCTGATACTCATCAGAATCCTCTTCAATTATTTTACGGAAACCAAAATAGCGCTCTGCGATTTCTTTTTTGACCTCAAAGGCGAGAGATTTTGCGAAATCTTCCATGGAATACCTCGTTTAAAATTGGAAGAGTGTGTATCTGCTTGACACTGACTTTTTATAAGATGATTATACCCTGTTAAGGATTGAGTGACATCTTATTTTTCAAGCTATTTTGCAGAGAAAAAATATGGAATATACAGAATTTAATGATGATTTGCCAGCCAGGATCAAGGACCAGGCCGATATAGTGCAGATCATCGGTGAGTGTGTGGAGCTCAAACAGGCGGGAGTGCGTTTTCTTGGACGTTGCCCTTTCCATAATGAGAAGACACCATCATTTTCTGTACATCCCGGTCAGCAGTTTTTTTACTGTTTTGGTTGTGGCGCATCAGGTGATGTTCTTGAATTCCAGATGAAGTATCACAACCTGGATTTCCCAACAGCTCTGAAGGAGCTGGCCAGACGCTATAATGTTGAGATTCCGGAAAGGCCGCAATCTCCCAGGGAGCAGGAAAAAAATCGCAGACGTAAGGCAATGTATGCGGTGAATGAAAAAGCAGCTTCTATCTTTCGTAAGACTCTTAATGGCTCAGCACATGCCAAAAATGCCAGACGGTATCTGGAAAAAAGAAAAATCCCTGTAAAGATGCAGGAACGTTTTGGCCTGGGCTATGCCCCATGCACAGACAAGGCCGGCTGGAATTTTCTTGGTACACAACTGAACAAAGATGAAGAGCAGGCAGCCATTGATGCGGGTCTTCTGGTAAAAAAAGAAAAGAGTGGAACCTATGACCGTTTCAGGGACAGGGTTCTCTTTCCAATCTATGACAGACGAGGCCGGGTGATTGGGTTTGGCGGTCGTATTATTGGTGACGGGCAGCCAAAATATATGAACTCCCCGGAAAGCCTTGTATTTAATAAATCAGCATCTCTGCTTGGTTTGTATCAGCAGGGAGATGAAATCCGGCGCAGGAAACAGGCAATTCTGGTGGAGGGTAATTTTGATCTGGTGTCCCTGGTGGTACATGGTTGTCTCAATGTGGTGGCACCCCTGGGAACGGCACTTACTACACAGCAGCTTAAGTTGTTAAAAGGATTTGCCGATGAATGTGTACTGCTCTTTGATGGCGATACTGCAGGTGTTAAAGCTGCCATGCGTTCAGTACCTCTGTTTTTAAGTGAGCAGATGGCCGGGAAAGTGGCTCTGCTTCCCACCGGGCACGATCCGGATACTTTTGTCCGGGAAAAAGGGCTGGAGGCTCTGAATAGTCTTCTGAAACAAGCCAAACCCTTGCCTGAATTTGTCCTGGCACAGCTGGTGGAAGAACATGGTCTGACCTTTGACGGGAAGCGCCGAATTATCGGGGAATTGCAGCCTCTTTTGAAATCGGCGACCTCGAGACTTCAGCGTTCTTTAATGGTTTCTCATTTCAGTGAAATACTTGGTGTTGCTCCAGAAGAACTGGCAGCGACCGGTGCGGTCGCAAAGTCTGTCTTGCCGGAGATCAAAACAAAAACAGAACGTTTTCCGGAAAGGCTTGCGTCTCTGTCTTCCCCTCAACGCCGGATGCTTACCCATATGGTGCTCTATCCCGATGTCTTGCCGGAACTGGAAAAAGCAGGCATCAGGATCTGTCTTGCTGGTACTGTCGGAGAAGTGCTGCTGCTGCAGTTGCAGGCTCTGCAGGAAGGAAACGGGCATGTGGAGCCGGAAGAATTGTTGAACAAGCTGCCACCCGGAGGAGAACGCGTACTTGTTTCTGATATTCTGCTCAACTCATCAACAGACAGTGAAGCCCTGTTTTGTCAGGGAACAGAGGAAGAGTTGGCAGAAATTCTTGTCTACCTGGAATGTGAAACATTGAGGCGTAAAATAGCAGAACTGGAAAAAAAGCTTAATGAGCAAGCAGCGTCCCTGGGTGTTGAAAAACAGCAGAATCTGGCCATTGAAATGGTGATGGCGAAAAAGAGACTGGAGGAGCAACAGAAAAAATATGCTTCGTTTTTGTGCTGATCAGGGGGAGAAACCTTGTATTTTCCCATTTTTTTAATAATTTAACGTGAAATGATTGAATTACGTTCTAATTTACTTTACTGTGCGATTGGAAATAAAGATAAATAGTTTATACTGCAGCAAATTTGTTGTTTCCATTGGTAATAGAATGGTGAGATTGGAGGGATGATGATGTCTGATGACAAATATACAGAAGATAACGAGTCGGAGTCGGCAGAAGACAGTGTTCTTGATCTGACTGGTATTTTTGAGTCTGGAGAAAAAATGCACTCCGTCGGTCTCCCGGAAGGTGTTACTGAAGATCGGCGTAATCCCAAAATTGGAGATAGGCGAAAGGGTTTTTTTACTGATCGAAGGAAGGGACAGCGCCGTCTCGCAAGGAGTTCTTCCAAGCGCGGTAAGGATCACGCCGTTGATCCAATGTCTATTTATCTCCGGGAAATGGGGACATTGACCCTGCTCAGTCATGAGGAGGAACTGGAACTGGCACGGATGGTGGAAGATGGATTGTACCGTGTGCAAGGTGCTGTGTTGTCCACGCCACTGGCCATTCCTGCTTTGCAGGAGATAGCGACAGGGCTGCGTGAAGGAACTGTCCAGATATTTAATATCATACGCGGCATACAGGAAACCCAGACTGAAGTTGTAAAAAAAGAGAAAAAGAGATTTCTGGATAGAGTGGATGAGGCTCTTGAGCTTGAAGCAAAAAGAATGCTTCTCCAGAAAAATCTTGCAGATTGCAGCGGGGATGTAAAAAAAGCGGAAGATATCAGCAAAGAGATGATGGCAATCAGTTCAGATATTTCAGCACTCTTCCAGGATCGAATTATCTGTACACGTTGCATCAATGGCGTGGCCTCCAACTTAAAAGATTTATCAAGACGTTTCAGGCGAGTACGAGTTGAAGTCGTGAAGGCACAGAAGCTTGCCTCCACGACTGGTGGTGATGCCGAGATGAGCCCTGCTGAGCTGGAGTACCACATCGGCATGCAGATGAAGGAGGGGCTAGGTTTTGGCTATCGGGCTCTTAATGCCACCTTGCATGAGATAGAAGTGGGGCGGGATATTAACAAGGATGCCAGGGAGTCGCTCGTCAGAGCCAATCTTCGTCTGGTAATCTCTGTGTCCAAAAAATTTGTAAATCGTGGACTTCAGTTTCCAGATCTTATCCAGGAAGGAAATATTGGTCTGATGAAAGCTGTGGATAAGTTTGATTATCACCGTGGCTATAAGTTCAGTACCTATGCAACATGGTGGATTCGTCAATCAATTACCCGCGGTATCGCCGATCAGGGCCGTACTATCAGGCTTCCAGTACATATGATAGAAACCATCAATCGCCTGCTCAGAGTGTCCAAGGATTTTGTCCGTGAAGAGAATCGTGAACCCAGCCCGGAAGAGATGGCGGAACAGCTTGGTACTGACGTTGAAAAGGTGAAAGCTGCTCTGAAAACTGCCAAAGATGCCATATCACTCGACACACCGGTTGGCGATGATGAAGAGACCTTTTTAGGTGATTTTATAGAAGACTGCACAAGCCTTGGACCACATGATGCCTCCATGGTCGAGAGTCTGAAAGAATGTCTCTGTAAGGTCATGTCTTCCCTTTCACCGCGTGAAGCCAAAGTTGTGCGAATGCGTTATGGTATTGATGTCGGATGCGATCATACCCTTGAAGAAGTCGGGAAATGTTTTGCTGTAACCAGAGAAAGGATTCGCCAGATTGAAGCTCAGGCTATCAAAAAGTTGAAACATCCATCTCGTGTTGACGAATTGCGTGTTTTTATAACGGATTGATGATACCTAAATCCTGCACTTCAGAAAATGAGAAAGAATTTCTTTATTTCAGGTCAGGATGTTGTTGCCGGTACGTACCGGCAGGTCAACTCATCGTTTGGGCGAAGTAAATTTTTTATTTTCTTTGCCCCTTCGGGATTGGCAATAGCAGGATTTAGGTGATACACATTTGATCAGCATTATTTTCCCGGACTCTGTCCGGGATTTTTATTTGACGGAAAGAGAAATGAGTTATGTCGGATAAAGAAGTAATTGACTGGATGGCTCTTAGTTTTGTTCCCGGCCTCGGGAGCAAAGGAATCCGGCAGCTGATCGAACGTTTTGGAAGCCCGTCTGCGCTGTTTTCAGCATGCAGCGACGGTGCGGCAGAAAAATTAGGAATACGGACAAATATACTGGGAAACCTCTCAAATCCGCTTTCTCTTCAAAAAAATGCAAAAGCCCAGCTGAAAAGAATAGTGGCAGGAGGGGCAGAGGTTATCTGCTTCTCTGATGATAAATATCCACAATTACTGAGGGAGATTACCGACCCTCCGCCACTGCTTTATGTACAGGGGCGCACCGACTTACTCAGTTCTCTTTGTGTGGCAATGGTAGGTTCCCGCGCTGCAACATCATATGGAAAACGAAGCAGTTTTTCGCTGGCCCAATCTCTCGCGTCTGCCGGTGTCACCGTGGTATCAGGTCTGGCCCTTGGTATTGACAGTGAAGCACATAATGGTGCTTTATCTGTGCAGGGAGCCACCATCGGGGTACTTGGCTGCGGGCTCGATGTTGTTTATCCAAAACAGAACAAAAAACTCTATGATCAGATCCGAAATCACGGACTTCTTGTCACCGAATACCCGTTGGGAACCAGACCTGATGGTTTTCGTTTTCCAGCGAGAAACCGGATTATTGCAGGCCTGAGTCGTGGAGTTGTGGTGGTGGAAGCTGCCAGGAAATCCGGATCTCTCATTACGGCTGAAATGGCACTTGACGAGGGGCGCGATATTTTTGCTGTGCCAGGACAGATTGACTCTTTTAAAAGTGGTGGGGCGCATTGGCTCTTGCAGCAGGGTGCCAAACTGGTACAATCTGCTGATGACATACTTGTTGAACTTGATTGCAGCAGTCAGGAAAGAGGAGACCAGAGGAGTACTGATGCAGGTTTCGGAGGAATTGATCTGGGACCGGATGCACGGAAATTGTTGCAGAATATCGATGTTTATCCCGGTTCCCGCAATGAATTAATTGCAAGTTCAGGCCTGGGAACTGCCAAAGTGACTGAGCTCTTACTGCTGCTTGAACTTGAAGGATTGGTGGAAATTCTGCCGGGTGATGAAATACGACGTATTGTTTGACTGAAAACCAAAATCCTGCAATTGGCAAGTTCACTAGAGATGCGAGGCATCAATGGGGCAGACGTGTTTGCATGCTTCAATCCATTGATAACGACACAAATTTGGTGAAATTGCCGGTCCCGAAGGGCAAAGAGAATGAGAAAAATTTACTTCAGCCAAAGGATGAATTGACTTGCCGGTACATATCGCAAGAACATCTTTTATTTGGAATAAAGAATTTTTTTCATTTTTTGAAGTGCAGAATTTAGGCGAAAACCAACTTAACGAGGACAGAATGTTAGAAATTCAATTTGCTCCATCTATTTTATCCGCTGATTTTACACGCCTTGGAGAGGAGATCGAGGCTGTTGATAATGCTGGTGCGGAAATTATCCATATCGATGTTATGGATGGTCATTTTGTGCCCAATATTACCATTGGCCCACTGGTCGTGAAAGCAGCCCGCAGGGCAACAGATAAAATTTTAGATGTACACCTGATGATTACCGACGCGGATAAGTATATCGACTCTTTTGCAGAGGCAGGTGCTGACTGGATCACAGTTCACGTGGAAGCATGCACTCATCTGGACCGAACAATCGCGCGCATTAAGGAACTGGGTAAAAAGGCAGGAGCTGTCCTCAATCCGGCAACACCATTATCAAGCCTGGATTTTATCCTTGAGGATGTTGATCTGGTTATGCTCATGAGCGTCAATCCCGGTTTTGGCGGCCAGTCTTTTATTGAATCCACTCTTGGTAAAACTGATAGTCTGAAAAAGAGAATTGATGCCCTTGGGCTCCAGACCGGAATCGAAATTGATGGAGGGATAAGTCCTGCAACTATTAGCCGTGTTGCAGAGGCAGGAGCCAATATTTTTGTTGCAGGTTCTGCAATTTATGGCTGTGATGAATATGCAACCGTGATTGCTGAAATGCGTAAACTGGCAGGGGAAGGAAGAAAAAAACGAGGTTGAGAAAAGGATATGGCAAACGCATGGAAATCAATACAGGACTGTGAAGCTTTTGGAACTTTGAAGCGTCTTGCAGAACATCCTTTTGATTTGACAGCTCAGAGAGCATTAACCCCTGAGCGTTTACAGAGCTGTGTTTGCCGGGGAGAAGTATTTGATCTGCTTTATCCGTGTCAGCGTGTCACATCTGAGGTACTGGATGGACTGCAATCACTCGCTGATGAGTGTGCGCTGGTGGATCAATTTGCAGAGATGCGCAGTGGCGCTGTAATGAACCGGATCGGTAAGTTTCCATCGGAAGAACGACAGGTTCTCCATACGGCAAGTCGTGATCTTTTTTCGCCTGTTCCAGCCTGTGAAGCAGCAACAAATCAGGCAAAAGCAGAACTGGAGAGGCTTAAGGCTTTTCTCCATGAACTGGATCAGGGGGAGGTGTGTAACGCTGATGGAGAAGCTTTTGAGACTCTCATTCATATAGGAATCGGCGGTTCTTATCTTGGACCACTGTCAATTTATGAGGCGTTGTTGCCCTATCAAAAGAAAAATCGCAAAGTTTTTTTCATTTCCAATGTTGATCCTGACGATTCTGCAGCAGTTCTTGATCAGGTTGATCTTTCCAAAAGTCTGGTACTGGTTGTTTCCAAGAGTGGGAATACCCTTGAGACACTGAGCAACGAAAACCTTGTTCGATCCTCTCTTAAGGAAGCTGGACTAGATCCTGCCCGTCATTGTCTGGCAGTTACCGGACAATCGAGCCCAATGGATAACCCTGATCGTTATCTGAGATCATTTTATCTGTTTGATTACATCGGTGGGCGTTTCAGTTCAACATCAATGGTTGGTGCGGTTACACTTGGTTTTTCCCTGGGATACGAACAGTTGCTTGAGTTCTTAAAGGGTGCTTCGCTGATTGATTACACTGCTATGGAGAAAGATATTCGCAAAAACCCATCTATGCTTCTGGCCATGCTGGGAATCTGGAACCATAACTTTCTTGATATGGGGACAGTGGCAATTCTCCCTTACAGTCAGGGACTCCACAGGTTTCCAGCCCATCTTCAGCAATGTGACATGGAATCCAACGGGAAATCGGTGCAACGAAGTTCTCTGCCTGTTCAGCTCAAAACAGGTCCAATTGTCTGGGGTGAACCTGGTACAAATGGTCAGCATGCGTTTTATCAGCTACTTCATCAGGGAACTGAAGATGTGGCCGTAGAGTTTATCGGGTTCAGAAGGAGTCAGCGTGGCAAAGATATGGTCGTTAAAGGGAGTAGTTCACAGCAGAAGCTTGTGGCTAATTTGCTTGCGCAATCTCTGGCACTGGCTGCCGGCAAAGATGATGAAAACCCAAACAGGAGCTTTCAGGGAAATCGTGTGAGCAGTATTCTTATGGGAGAACAGCTAAATCCCAAAAGCATGGGTGCCCTTGTGTCGCTTTATGAAGCGAAAATAGTATTTCAGGGATTTTGCTGGAATGTGAACTCTTTTGACCAGGAGGGTGTGCAACTGGGCAAGATTCTGGCAGTCCAGATTTTGTCTGTGATGCAGGAAGAAACAGAAGAGGAATCAACTGCTGCAGCTTTTCTTAAAGCAGCAGGAATAAAGTAGATGTTTTGTTTAAAAAAAATGAATATTCATTCAGTGTTCAGTCAGAACTATTTCGTTTTTTGTTGACAAAGGTCCTGTTCGGAGATATCCTCCCACGCTGATGACTATTGAATAGGGTAAGTGTCAGAGTCTGCTGTTTTGATCAGAGGTACGGGTATGAGAATGCAGGTATCAGAGTCGAGTTGTTGATCTCTGATAGCAGCATTTTTCGCCAATACTTTTGATGAGTATATTCTGGTAAAGGTTGAAGTATAACAGTAATTCTAAGGAGGAAAATTCATGGCAAAGCATGATACCCCGATGTTGGACGAGCTCGAAAAAGGCCCCTGGCCAAGCTTCGTTTCCGACATTAAGCGCCAGGCTGAGAAAAATCCAGATTGTTGGGATATTCTTGGTCAGCTCGAACTGTCTTATAGAGATAAAATTACCCATTGGAAGCACGGCGGTATCGTAGGTGTTTTCGGATATGGTGGTGGTATTGTTGGTCGTTACTCTGACGTTCCCAAACAGTTTCCAGGCGTTGAGCATTTTCATACCGTTCGTGTAAATCAGCCGGCATCCAAGTACTATTCCACTGAGAATCTGCGTGCACTCATGGATCTCTGGGAGAAACATGGTTCCGGTATGACCAATATGCATGGTTCCACTGGTGATATCGTTCTGCTCGGTTGCCGTACAGAAGCTCTTGAACCTTTTTTCTGGGATCTGACCCACGAACTGGGACAAGATCTTGGTGGTTCCGGCTCCAACCTTCGTACCCCTGCTAACTGTCTTGGACAGTCTCGCTGTGAGTGGTCCTGTTTTGACACAGAGGAAGCATGTCATCACCTGACCATGCATTATCAGGATGAGATTCATCGTCCAGCATTTCCGTACAAATTTAAATTTAAATTTTCCGGTTGTCCAAACGATTGTGTTGCAGCTCTTGCCCGTTCTGACTTTGCTGTCATTGGTAACTGGAAAGATGACATTCGTATCGATCAGGCTGCAGTAAAAGAGTATGTGGCCGGAAATATTCCATCCAACGGTGGCGCCCATTCCGGTCGTGACTGGGGTGCGTTTGATATCAAGAAAGAAGTTCTGGACCTCTGTCCCACAGAATGTATGTGGATGGAAGGCGATGAGCTGAAAATTGACAATTCTGAGTGTACCCGTTGTATGCATTGTATCAATGTTATGCCTCGTGCGCTGCGTCCTGGTAAAGTTCAGGGTGCTTCAATCAACATTGGTGCAAAAGCACCCATCCTTGATGGTGCTCAGTTTGCGACTCTTATTATTCCTTTCATCGAAGTAACAGCCGAAAATGAATTCGAGAACGTTATTGAAGTAATCGAGAACATTTGGGACTGGTGGATGGAAGTTGGTAAAAACCGTGAGCGTGTTGGTGAAACCATGCAACGTGTTGGACTTCCGACCTTTATTAAGGTAATGGGTCTTGATCCAATCCCACAGCATGTTAGAGAGCCTCGTTCAAACCCGTACGTTTTCTGGCAGGAAGAGGAAGTACCTGGTGGTTTTGACCGTGATGTTGAAGAATTCCGTAAACGTCACGCAGCATAAGAAAAATTAATCGAGTGGAATGTTAAACTCGAGTATATATTCAAGGAGGATATAAATATGGGTTACGATCCCGAAAATCCCATGGCGGACAGAATTACAGATGTTGGCCCCCCACACTATTCAAAATTTCATCCCCCGGTTATTGCAAAAAACAAGGGGAAATGGCTCTGGCATGAAATTACCCAGCCAGGCGTTCTGGTTCACAAAGCTGAATCAGGAGATGAATGCTGGACTGTTCGTGTTGGTGCTGCCCGTTTGATTTCCATCGAACTTATTCGTGAGATGTGTGATGTCGCTGATGCACACTGTGATGGTTATCTGCGTTTTACTACCAGAAATAATGTTGAGTTCATGGTAGATTCCAAAGACAAAGTTCAACCACTGCTGGATGATCTTGCATCACGTGGAAACAAGTTCCCTGTAGGTGGAACCGGTGCTGGTGTGACCAATATCGTTCATACTCAGGGCTGGGTACATTGTCATACACCAGCAACAGATGCGTCCGGTGTTGTTAAGGCAGTAATGGATGAACTGTTTGACTACTTTGTTACCATGTCGCTTCCTGCGCAGGTTCGTATTGCTCTTGCCTGTTGTCTGAACATGTGTGGTGCTGTACACGCATCTGACATTGCTATCCTTGGTGTACATCGCAAGCCACCTATGATTGACCACAGCCGTATAACAGGTGTTTGTGAGCTTCCGCTTGCTATTTCCGCCTGTCCTCTCGGAGCTGTTAAGCCTGCTAAGGCTGAGGTTAACGGCGAAGAGATCAAAACTGTTAAAGTTAACAACGATCGTTGTATGTTCTGTGGTAACTGCTACACTATGTGTCCTGCAATGCCTCTTGCTGATCCTGACGGTGACGGAATTGCCATCCTTGTTGGTGGTAAAGTATCCAACTCCAGATCAGCCCCTAAATTCTCCAAGCTGGTTATTCCATTCCTGCCAAACACTCCGCCACGCTGGCCGGAGACCGTTGAAGCAGTAAAGAATATCCTGGAAGTCTATGCAGGAGATGCGAAGAAATACGAGCGTATTGGTGAATGGGCCGAGCGTATTGGTTGGGAGAAGTTTTTTGAAAAATGTAACATCCCCTTTACCATCAAGTCTGTCGATGATTATCGTCTGGCTTATGATACCTGGCGTACTACAACTCAGTTTAAGTACACCAGCCACATCAAGTAATTGACCCGATACTCACAGTCAGAAACACCTTGTTTCTGACTGTGTTTCTTTTGGTCACTTGCCTGATAACACTTTTTTATGGGAGTATGTGTTATGGGAATGAGTGATGACGAAATTAAAGCTGCAATAATTGAGAAGGCTAAAAAATCTCCGAAACCACAGCTTTATATTAAAGATTTCTATAAGTGTGACCCGGATACTAAGCCCCGCAAGATAAAGAATCTTGCCAATGCTCTGGTAAGAGAAGGGGAACTGATGTTCTGGTCTTCAGGGTCTACCACCATGTATGCCCGTCCTGATCGTATAAAAAATGAAGAAGGAGACGAAGGTATTAATTAAGACCTTCATGATACTTCATACTTTTTTAGAAAAGGTACACCGCCCATTTTGGGTAGTGTACCTTTTTTTGTGTTTATGGATAATCCACTTTGTCTTACATCAACCGACTCGACTAATGTAGACGCGTTTAAGCTTGCCTTGGAAGGAGTTAAGCATGGTTTCGGGGTTCTTGCCGCCACCCAGCATGCAGGAAAGGGACGCCTTGGAAAAAGCTGGATATCTCCAGCCGACACAGGACTGTACTGTTCCATTATTCTCAGACCAGCTCTTCCTTTCACTGAATTTCCGAAAATTACCCTTACAGCCGGTCTTGCCCTTTGCACAGCTGTTGAAACTTTACTTCCCCATGTACCATTTGGGTTGAAATGGCCCAACGACCTTTATTCCAACGGTAGAAAATGCGGAGGAATCCTCGTTGAATCCTCGAGCCCGACCAGTTTGGGCGAGAGTACATTTGTTGTCGTCGGGATTGGCATGAATGTCAATACACCTCTCAGTGTTTTTCCACCTGAACTTCAGGAAAAAGCAACATCGCTTCGTATTCTAAGTGGAAATGATTTCGATATTCGTCAGCTGTATTGCAGAATCCATAAAATCCTTCTGGAACAGGTGGATACCCATGTATCTACCGGCTTTGGTCAGATTTTAAAGGAATGGCGTAAACGTGATGTACTTCTGGGAAAAGAAATGCAGTGGGTAACCGGTGATAAAAAGGTCATCACTGCTCGTGGAATGGGGCCGGATGCAAATGGACAGTTGCTGGCCAGAGATAGTTCAGGGAAAGTGTATGAAATTCTTTCCGGTGACGTACAGCTGGCTGTCGAGAAGTAATGTAATAAACAATCAACTTCTGCAGGAGGGCTGAAACAGGCTCCCGCAGAAATTGTATGTCTGGCTCTGGCTAACATCCCACAAGGGGGCTAAGTGCCTTGTGGGGTGTTTGTAATTGGAACTGCCGATTTTAAAATAAACCCATAAAAGCTTGTTTTGAATTGCTGCTGATATGGACTAAGGTGTTAATATCTATAGTAATCGGGTTTGTAGGGGCCTTCAACAGGAACACCAATATAGTCGGCCTGTTCTTTGCTCATTGTAGTGAGGTGCACACCAATTTTTGCAAGATGAAGTCTTGCTACTTTTTCATCAAGATGCTTGGGCAGAAAATAAACCTGGTTTTCATATTTTTCAGAATTCTTCCAGAGTTCAATCTGAGCAAGTACCTGGTTGGTAAAAGAATTACTCATGACAAAGCTTGGATGTCCTGTGGCACAACCAAGGTTTACTAAACGACCTTCAGCAAGCACGATGAGTTTTTTTCCATCAGGGAATATTACGTGATCAACCTGAGGTTTGATGTTTTCCCATGGGAGATCCTTGATGCCGGCAATATCAATTTCCGAATCAAAGTGGCCAATATTACAGACAATGGCCTCATCGGGCATCTGCTCCATATGAGCCCTTGTGATTACATTAAGGTTTCCTGTGCAGGTAACGTAAATATTTCCAACTGATGCGATTTCATCCATGGTTACAACCCGGTAGCCTTCCATGGATGCCTGGAGAGCACAGATGGGATCGACTTCGGTAACATAAACGGTTGCTCCCATGCCGCGCAGTGCCTGAGCACATCCTTTGCCAACATCACCATATCCGACAACAACTGCATTCTTACCAGCAATCATCACATCTGTGGCGCGTTTAATGCCATCAATAAGGGATTCGCGGCAGCCATAGAGATTATCAAATTTAGACTTGGTGACCGAGTCGTTGACGTTAAAAGACGGGCACATAAGCTTGCCGTCCCGTGCCATCTCATTTAATCGGTGTACTCCGGTGGTGGTCTCTTCTGATATACCCCTGATAGCCTTCATCTCATCTTTGTATTTATCATGCATTACAAGGGTAAGATCACCACCATCATCAAGGATCATATTGGGGCGCCAGCCGTCCGGCCCGAAGATAGTTTGATCAATGCACCACCAGAATTCCTCTTCATTTTCACCTTTCCAGGCAAAAGTGGGTATTCCAGCCTCAGCCATTGCTGCGGCAGCATGGTCCTGTGTTGAGAAAATATTACATGAGGACCAGCGTATTTCAGCACCAAGGTCGATGAGGGTTTCCATCAGTACAGCGGTCTGAATTGTCATATGAAGACAACCGGCTATCTTTGCGCCTTTAAGTGGCTGAGAATCACGATATTCTTCGCGTAGGGACATGAGTCCGGGCATTTCAGTTTCGGCAATTTTGACTTCTTCACGTCCCCAGGCAGCAAGAGACATATCAGCAACTTTATAATCGCTCATCAGGTTTGGTTTCCTTATATCTTAAATTAAAAACAAATAATAAATTCACAAAATGAAAGATTAAATACCAGCGTCATCTTTCAGGATTTCAGCTTTATCGGTATTTTCCCAGGTGAAATCATCCAGCTCCCGGCCGAAATGACCATATGCAGCAGTTTCCTGATATATGGGACGCAACAGTTTGAGCTGTTGAACTATCGCTTTAGGACGAAGATCAAAATGACGACCAATTAAGGCAATAATTGCAGCATCATTTATTTTTCCGGTACCGAAACTGTTTACATTGATTGATACTGGTTGAGAAATACCAATGGCATATGCAATCTGTACTTCGAGTTCAGATGCAATTCCTGCCGCAACAATATTTTTTGCAACATATCGACCCATATAGGCAGATGATCTGTCAACTTTTGAAGGGTCTTTTCCAGAGAAAGCACCACCTCCATGCGAGCCCTTTCCTCCGTAGGTATCAACGATGATTTTTCTGCCGGTAAGGCCACAGTCCCCAACAGGTCCACCGATCACAAATCGTCCGGTAGGATTGATAAAATATTTGGTATTTTCATCGACCATATTATCTGGCAAGGTTGGTTTAATGATCATTTCCATTACACCTTCTTCCAGATCTTTGTGACTTACGGACTCATCATGCTGAGTGGAAAGAACAACAGCTTCAATTCGTTTAGGTTTGTTGTCCTCATATTCAATGGTAACCTGGCTTTTAGCATCCGGGCGAAGCCAGGAAAGTTCGCCGGATTTGCGAACATCAGCCTGGCATTTGACAAGCCTGTGGGAATAGGTAATAGGCATTGGCATGAGAACCCGGGTCTCGTCACAGGCATAACCGAACATAAGTCCCTGATCACCTGCACCCTGGTCGAGATCCATTCCACTCCCTTCGTCAACACCCATTGCAATGTCGCTGGACTGTTTATCTATTGAGGTGAGCACAGCACAGGATTGCCAGTCAAAACCCATATCAGAAGAGTTGTATCCAATGGATTTAATAGTCTGCCGGACAACTTCCGGCATATCAACCCATGCGCTCGTTGTAATTTCTCCAGCAATGATTGCCATACCGGTGGTAACCATGGTTTCGCAGGCAACACGTCCTGCCGGGTCTTGTGTTAATATGGAATCAAGAATAGCATCAGATATCTGATCAGCAACTTTATCCGGATGTCCTTCTGAAACAGATTCAGAAGTAAACATATGATTTGACATGGAAGGTCTCCGCTAAAATTATTTCATTTCTACAGTAGTGGAAATATTTGAGGAATATGATAGTCTCAAATTATAAGCTGTAGGTACTATAAACGTAGCCTTACAATATGACGATGAAATGCGCTGTTGTCAATGATAAACACCCATATTCAGTCCATTTATATATAAGCGAATTTGAGTTAATTTTTATAGCGCCTTGTCGATTCTAAAACAGTGATTATTTTTCACAAATATTTATATTCAGTATCCTGAAATATCAGGCTGACGATGATTTTTTTTGAAGGGGAGTAGTGGAGATGTTTATTGAAGAAGCCCGGGAAGTTTTGGCAATTGAAGAACAAGGGCTGGCATCTGTCAGGGAGCAAATTGGAGAGGAGTTTAATAGGGCTGTCCAGACGATTCTTTCCTGCCCGAGTAGATTGGTGATAACAGGGATAGGGAAGTCAGGAATCATAGGACAGAAAATTTCTGCCACATTGAATTCAACAGGTACTCCCTCATTTTTTCTTCATCCAGTGGAGGCAATGCATGGTGACCTTGGAATGGTTGCTCCTTCTGATGTTGTCATTGCTATTTCCTACTCTGGGGAAACAACAGAGCTAAACAGATTGCTGGGCAGCCTGAAAAAGCGTGGAACAAGTATTATTGCCATGACTGGTGACAGTGAATCGACCCTTGCAAATGCCAGTGATATTGTCCTTGATATCAAAGTCCCAATGGAAGCATGCCCCCTTGGTCTTGCCCCCACTGCCAGCACAACCGCAACTTTAGCCATGGGTGATGCTCTCGCTGTTGTGCTGCTAAGGCGAAAACAGTTTCAGGCGGCTGATTTTCGTGAAAATCATCCGGGTGGCAGTTTAGGGGAAAGATTAAAAGTGTGTGTCAGTGAGGTGATGCTCACCGGGAATGCTATTCCAAGTGTAAGCAATACTGTAAGCGTTGCAGAGGCAGTGACAGTGCTGAATAGAGAAAGCCTGGGTGCTGTTCTGATAGTTGATGATAGACGTAAGGTGATGGGTATCATTACGGATGGAGATGTGAGGCGGGCGATTGCCGAAGGGCATAATTTGAATGATGTGCCTGTTGACAATCTAATGACTGCAAGCCCTGTAACTATCCTGGCAACAATCCAGGCAGTTGATGCCCTCAGCATCATGCAGCAGCATGAAATTACCATTTTGCCAATTGTTGGCGAGAATAAGAAACTGATAGGAATTTTACATCTCCATGATTTGCTGGGTAAAGGTGAATTCAGATTTTTAGTGTGAGGACAATATGTGTCAGATGAGTATACTTGTACGTGAAAATGATAATGAAGAACTGGTTATGGAAAGTGTTACCAGGCTCGAGGTAAAGAACGATGGCGTCGAAGTGAGTACTTTTTTTGAAGACCCTAAATTTGTACCGGGAGTCCAGGTACAGGCCATCGATTTTCTGGGTGGCAAAGTCTTCTTAGGCAAGACCCCAAATAGTTAGGAGGTACTACGGGATGAACGAATTGGAAAAATTACAGGTCCTGCTTCCTCATTGGATTGAGCATAATCAAGGTCATGGCAGAGAGTGTAAGAAATGGGCTGATCAGGTGGCCGAGGAGAACGTGCAGTCTAGTCTTAAAGCAGCATTAAAGGCCATGGAGCAGGTGACTGAGCATTTGAGTAAAGCACTGGATGCTGCAGGTGGACCGGCTGTAACGGAAGAACACCATCACCACCACCATTAATAAGGGCAGTGACTTGCTGTCCAAGCAGCGCCATCTGGCTTTATTTTTCTTTTATTCCTCGCTGTAAAAGCGCCATCTTCCATTGGAAGGGTTATACAGGTAATCCATTTGCAGACGCAAGGGTCTGCTGCCACTGGCAGTTTCTGTGCATTGCATTCTGAATAACAGCTTACTGCCAAGGTGTTTCAAGAATACTACTTTGGGTGAGCTGAGTGCGGATCTGAACGCGGCCGGATAGTGTTTGAGAAAGACGTCTTCAAAGTTTTTTATGAGATACGTTGTTTGCTTGAGAATGAGCGACTGCTTTTTAGTGTCTTTTATCTGGGATGTGATTTCATTGAGAATGGTTTTAAATTCCGGTTGAGCAGCAAATTTACTTGCTGTAATGGTCTCCTTGATGCTCTGCATTTTTTCAACAGCAGAGTCATATTCTTCAGATTTGAGATATTTTGCCAGATCCTGCTTATCTCGGATGATTTCTGCGTGAAGCAGGATGCGGGAAAGTTTTTCACGACTCTCACTTGTGTTGATCTTACTCAGCAGCTTGGAGTTTTCTTCAAGGAGGAGAATGGCTTTTTCATACTGGGCAATGACTTCATCCCACCTGGCCGCAGCAAATGCCTCCTTTCCTTTTTCAATGGCCATGTAGATTTTTGTTTTAGCTGTTTTCTCCTTTAAATCAGATAATGTATCTACTTCCTGAGGATTAAATTTTCCAAGCAAAAGCATGGCATTTTGAAAACTGTTCAGAGCTTCATTCCACTGGCGTGAGGCGAAAAAAGCGTGGCCTTTATCATTAAGAGTGTTGAATTTTGCCAGACTGGCCAGGCGTTCCAGC
This sequence comes from Desulfocapsa sulfexigens, assembly GCA_015662865.1. Classification (GTDB taxonomy): domain Bacteria; phylum Desulfobacterota; class Desulfobulbia; order Desulfobulbales; family Desulfocapsaceae; genus Desulfocapsa; species Desulfocapsa sulfexigens_B. Next base: position 10,966 of record DQTH01000202.1, on the reverse strand, counting down.
TGTTTCAGATTTTCCGGCAGAACATGGGGGTTTGTTTTAGCAAGTTTTAATGCTTCACTGAACTGCTTTGTTGCATTCTCCCAATCTGAAACAGCCAAAGCTTTTTTGCCACTCTGCATGAATGAATTGAATTGTGCCAGCGGAAGATTCTTCCGGATTTCGGCAAGAGCATCATCTTTAATGCCAGCTGTTTTGGCAGCTATTGCTAAAGCTTTTTTGTAGCTGAGGGTTGCCTCGTACCAGCGCTGATTCTTAAAAAAGGAATCGCCATTTTCGGCAGCCTCTTTGAACATTATGAGCTGCTCTTTTGTGGATTTAGAGACATACTTTCCATCAAATAAGGTCTTACCGAGCAATCCCTGGCGAAGCTTGGGTGATGCCAGAAGAGTTTGGATTTTGCCAGCCAGTTGTTCTTTCTCACCCTGTCTGACCATCTGTACTTCGGCAATAAGGCTGAGTGCTTCTTCGCACTTTTGTTCTGCTCCCCGAAAATTATTTTGATCGAGAAGATTTTGGCATTCTTCGTATCGTTTACCGGCTTTTTTGAGGTTGGAACCAAGAGAGAAATAAGAGAAAATGAGGGTGGCAATAAGGGCGAGGGAACCTAGCCCTGCGGCTAGGTAGAACAACTTGCGACTGACAGCCTTTTTATCCTCGAAAAAAGTTCTTTTATCTTTTTTTGCCGGTGGCAGGTTTGATTCCAGACCGTCAGGGTCGGCACTCTTTGGCTCGTTACTTACCCAGTCCCCTAGCAGGTCAAAAGCCTGCTGTACCCTCTCTTTTGACTCATGGAGAAGAGGATAATCGGAAACCAGCTCTTCCACAGCCTGATATTTATCAAGAGCTTTTTGCTGCTCTCCCTGATGTTCAAGTTCATTTGCTTCATGAAAGAGGGTCGTGGCCTCATCCATGGCCGTCTGCACCTGCTTCTCAAGTGCTGTACGACCATTAAATTGCTCACTGAGAATTTTGAATTCCCGGGAAATCGCCTGAAATCGCTTTTGTTTAGCCATAATCCGCAAGCGATCAGTGTCGACATCAACTTCAAGTGATGAACCCGATGCAAGGGAAAGTGATTGTCCAAAATCATTGTCATCCAGAGTATCAATTGCATCCAGTTCAATTTCGTCTGGAAAAGTCTGAAATTCTATTTGCGTAAGCTGTGCGAAGTCTGTCTTATCAAAAGGGAGCTGGTCTCGGTTTGTACTGTACCATTCAGCAGCTTCCTGATTGAAGGCATTGGACTCAGAATAAATTTCACCGGAAATCATCCGGCCGATATGAAGAATCAGTTTGACAATGGATTTTTCAGCTTCCCATATATCACCAATGCAAATGGCAGATGAATCAAAATCCGGATGAAATGTAAGGCTTTCCGGTAGACAATTTGGAGGAAAATGGGGGAATCCAAAGGGCAGCGATATGGATATTACATGATTTTCGCAGGAATAAACATCACCATCAGGTTCTTTACAAACACCGGTTATCTGATAATTAATTGAATACTGCTCAGGAGGATTACCCTCTCCGGGAGTGATTGTAATACGGGGAATATCAGCAAAGTGATCTTTTACTTCCCGGAAAACAGTTTCAATATGATTGTTGGTTTTGTTCATAACAGATAGTACTGGTTTACAAATAACAGACTGGGATATTTATTCGATCAATGATGGAGTTTGCCATTATTCTAATTTATTGATCTCTCAAGTATAGCAGTAACTTCCGGTAAAACAAAAAAAATATTGTAAATTAATAAAAAATAATTTATTTCTGGCATCCAACCAACATATTCTGTGATAGTATGAAGTGCAATGAATCAGCTAAAACTATTTTTTAAAATAACAGTAAACAATAATTGTCCTCTCTATGAAGTGGGCGAATTGCTTTCACTCTCAGACAAGGCACTTTCTTGTCCTGAAGGCAAAGCAACATGTCTCATTCTTGTCAGGGAAATGACCAACATTCTTTTTGAATTGCTGGGTGCAAACCCTTCTAAGGATGGCAAGCAAGACAAACTATATAGCTGCAGTGGCTGCTCGGGCCTAATCAAATTCAAGCTTATTTCTGAAGCTGAGTCCAAACGTAGTAGTTCCGCTAACACTGCTCCACCACTTGCCCCCCAGGAAGAGGCACTGCTGGCTGAGATCAGGAATTTCCCGTTGATTAAAGCTATTCCTGGTGCTGAAATCGGTAATGTCCTGCGTTGTTTTCGTAAAGAGCGCCTGTCAGCTAACTCAACTCTTATTACAAAAGGACAAAATAGCCTCTACCTTGTTCTGTCAGGCAGTATTGTGGTCAGTAATGGTTCTTTGATCATTGCTTCCCTTGAGCCTGGCGATATCTGCGGTGAGATGAGTTATCTGGGAGGAGATGTGGCTGGTGCCGATGTTAGAGCCACAACAGATGCAGTGGTGCTTTCCATTTCAGGTGAGGCTTTTAGTGCTCTGCTCGACCGTATCCCTGAATTGCAGCTGTTCATGGCGAAAATTCTCGTGCAACGTTTGACTCAATCCAATGCGAGTAAATATGATAATTTTGATGCGTGTATGAGTGGCTGGATTCGTGAAATGCCGCCAGCAGAGCTTTTTCAGATTTTTCATATGAACCAGAAAACAGGTGTGCTTGCTCTTGAGCTCCCACGGGGCGAAGCAAGGGTTGCATTCAGAGAGGGTTGCATCATTAATGCCCACTACCATAAGAAGACAAATCAGGCAGCTATTTTTGATATGCTGAAGGAAAAAGAGGGACGTTATGCTTTTTCCACAGGGCTGACTCCTGAAGAAATGAAAGCAGCAGAGATCGGCGATTTTATGATGCTCCTGATGGAGGGGATAAAGCGGGTGGATGAAGGAGACGAAGACTGAATATGAATAATCCTCTGTAACTCCAACATCTTTTTAAAACTGGTAAGATATTCAGCGTATTACTGAAATGGAGGCAGTTGGAGGATGTCAAGAAAACTGCTGACATGATACTCTGCAGGAAGGTTTTCGTTTTTGAAAGCAATAAGCCTCATCCCACAGCCAGCAGAATGCTCACGATCAATGATGGAGTCACCAATGTAGATGGCCTCATCAGCATGACAATTGTAAAATTCCAATATCTCAAAGAGTGCATCGGGAGCCGGTTTTGGTCGTCTTGCATTCTCTGCAGTCATCACTTTTTTAAAATAATCTCGCAGTTTGAATATTTCAAGAATCGACTCCATGGTATTGGTGCGATTGGTGGAGATGGCCAGCTGATAACGGGGAGTACAGATATCAAGAAACTGGATCAGATCTTCTTCCATTTTCATATACTTAAGAAATGGAGCATACCCTGTTTCCTGTCTTAATTTTTCAACCTCCTGGAGGTTTTGTTGCGGATAGTGGCGAAAGATATGACGGATTGATTCTGCGACGTTATGCATATGGACGAATTCCAGTTCCTTTTCGTCCATGACCGGATAGCTGTAATGCTGAAGCAGAAAGTTATAATAGGTCTGGTTGGCAAATTTGGAGTCAAACATCACTCCATCGCAATCAAATATTATGAGTTTGAGTTTCATTGATTGAAGAGTACTCCGTGAAGCCACTCGATCCCAAAAAGAAGCAGTTCTTCATCATCTGTGCAAAGATTTTTTCGGTTTACATACTCTTCCTGATTTGGAAGCTTTCCTTCATTGAGTTGTGTGCGGAAATTATCCAGGTCGTAGAGCGCCAGAACAAAGTATTGCGTTTGCTTTTCTGTTAGCTGCATTCCACGCCGGATCTTTTCATGTTGCAGGAGAATGGCTACCTTGTCGTTGAAGCTGTTGTAAGCCTCCAGCCCCTGTCCCTCACTGTATCTCCCGGCTGTTTGTTCCTCTTTTTCCTGAAAGCCGTGACAATGGGATTCTTTTAAAAGTACAAAGAATTCTCTCATGGAATTATCTCCCTGACGAATTGCAGCTCGGCCCATAGGGTAGGCTCTGCAGGCTCCGGGGCGGCCTGGATAGACTGTGCATCCTGTCTTTGCAACAAAAACACAGGATGCCTGCCCATCATCAACCATTGTCAGGTAAAAGCGCGGGAAAGCATCTTCTGCCTCCTGTTCCTGGATTACATAGCGTTCAAGAAAAGTTGAAGAATCAAGCTTTGTCTCCTGTTTCAGGCGCAGCACATCGAATGGTGTCAGAGCCAGCTCAAGCTGACGACAGCAGTCGGTGAAACAGTTTACCTCAGGGTGGCAGGAAAAAGTGAAAAGTTCATCCTTTTGTATCCGATTGACATTTTTGGGCAGCTGTACCTGATCCATTTTGCTAATTCTTTTTTTCAGGCCACAGGCTGAGAACCGGGCTAGCTATAAAGATAGAGGAGTAGGTACCAATTAATACACCAAGGAGAAGTGCCAGTGAAAAATTGTGGATCACTGATCCGCCAAAGAAAAATAGAGCAATAAGTACCATGGCAGTGGTCAGGGATGTAACAATTGTCCGACCCATAACTTCATTGATACTTTTATTGATATGCTGCAGCAATGAAGGCTTTTCAGATTTCTGCATATTTTCTCGGATACGGTCAAAGATAACAACCGAGTCATTTAGTGAGTAACCAGCCAGTGTAAGAAGGGCTGTTACGATTAACAAAGTTATTTCAACGTTCAGAAGCCAGCAGATACCAAGAACCACAATGACATCATGGAAGGTGGCAATAGCTGCAGCCAGTCCAAAACGAATATCAAAACGCATGGCCAGATAGATGATAACACCTAGCAGAGAGAGGAAAATAGCCTGGATGGCCTTGTTGCGAAGCACAGCACTGACAGATGATCCGATTTCAGACTGGCTTTCAAGAACAAAGCCTTTGTCCGGCATATCGGTGGCAAGAAGAGTTGCTATCTGTTCACTGAGGTCGCCCACTATTTCTTCTGACTTTTTGATTTTAACAATCAGACGATGTTCACCTTCAACTTCCTGAAGGTTGGCTTCTTTCATGTCATTAGCTGCAAAGACTTTTCGTACTTCATCCATGGTAAAGTCGTTTGTCGCCTTGTATTGCAGCAATGAACCGCCTGTGAAATCAACACCCATGTTGGCTTTTCCCCGTGCAATCTGGACGAAGGCGATGAGGCCTATTGTCACAAGAACACCTGAGACTGCAAAAGCAATATTGCGGAGTCGCATGAAGTCCAGGTTCGGTTTTTTCACAAATTGCATGAAATTCAGCTTTTTCAAAGAGCGGAAAGAATAGAGTGTATCGAACATCAGCCGCGAGCAGAATAGGGCGGTGAAAAGATTGAAGATAATACCGAGGGAAAGGGTGATTGCAAAACCTTTAATGGGGCCGGTTCCAAACATGAACAGGGCCATGGCAGTGATGAGTGTCGTCACCTGGGAATCGACAATGGTCCAGAAGGCTTTACCAAATCCGCCATCCACGCTTGATTTCACTGATTTGCCAAGAGTGTATTCCTCACGCATCCGTTCAAAGATAAGAACATTGGCATCAACTGCCATACCAATGGAAAGAATGATACCGGCAATACCAGGCAGGGTGAGAGTTGCGTTCAGGATGGCGAGTCCAGTGAAGAGAAAGAGAATATTCAGGACAAGAGCTGTGTTGGCAATAAGACCTGAAAGCCTGTAGTAAACGGCCATGAAGGCCAGAACAATCAAAGCACCAAAGAGTCCGGAAGTCATCCCTTTATTAATGGAATCCTGGCCAAGGCTTGCACCTACTGTCATGTTCTGAATAATATCCACTGGTGCAGGCAGGGCACCGACACGAAGGACAATGGCAAGATCTGCTGCTTCTTCATGGGTGAAACTTCCACTGATCTGGGCTGACCCGCCAAGGATTTTTTCCCTGATTACCGGTGCTGAACGAACCACATCGTCAAGCACAATGGCCATCCGTTTGCCCACATTCTCTTCCGTGAGCTTGGCAAAGACTCGGCCACCCTTTGAGGTGAAATCCATGGCAACATAGGGTTCGTTGAACTGGTTGGAAATTCTCACCTGCGCATTTTTAACCATTTCTCCAGTCATCAGGATCTGGGTTTCCAGAAGAATGGGACGAATTATTTCCTTGCCTGTCTGGCTGTCCGTATCTTTTTCAATGTATATTCTGGTGTCAGGTGGCAGCCGGTTTTGCAGGGCGCGATTCAGCTTTGCCATCTCTTCGTGGTTGGACCACACACCATTCCACTGTCCTGCCGTCAGAGATTCTGCAGCAAGCTGACCTAGGTTTAATCCCGCATCATCGGCAACTTTTTTAAATTCAAGCTGGGCTGTGTCTCCAAGGAGTTTGAGCGCGCGTTTTGGATCTTTAACGCCAGGCAGCTGTACGACGATTTCCGCCTCTCCCTGGCGAATAATTACCGGTTCAGCCACACCAAACTGATCAATCCGGTTTCGAATTATTTCAAGGGACTGTTCAACAGCGTGGGTTCGGATAAAATCAATTTCCGAGTCTTTGAGAGTTACGGTAATTTTAGGAAAGGATCCTTCTTTGGCATCAACCTTTACATCTATCTCAGTAAGGCTGTCCTTCACGACCTTATTTACCGTATCAACAGCACCGGAGTTTGGCAGGGTAAAGAGAACAGTTCCGGGATCTGATTTTGTCCTGACTGCACTTATTCCCTGTTCCCTGAGGCTGTCTTTCAGCTCAGTGGCAGCAAGTTCAAGGGAATCTGCTTCGGCCTTGTCCAGATTAACCCTGAGGACAAGATGCATACCACCCTGAAGATCCAGACCCAGGCGCAAGCCTTCCGGTGCCATGTACTTTTGCCACCAGTCTGGGGTGGAGTCATAAAATGAAGGGATGATCGTAACAATGGAGAGCGCAATGAAAAAAATGAGCGCAGAGAATTTTAGTTTGAGTGATGTGTTCATTCAAGTTCCTGGAATAAAAATGGTGCTGGTTGAGTTTTTATATGAAAGTCGTTACCAGAGGACTGTGTCACCATACCGGAGTGACAACTTACATATCATGCTGTGGCCGGTAAATTTCGTCCAGCCATGCAGGTTAACGAGAATTATTATATTGGGCAAAAGTAATCGATTATACTGTGCTGCCTGAATCTTGCAAGGTTTCTGGGCTATTTTTTCGGTTAATGGCAGACGCATGACAGGCAGCCCCAAATCCATTATCAATATTCACCACAGCAAGACCTGGGGCGCAACTGTTAAGCATGCCCAAAAGTGGAGTAATCCCACCAAAACTAGTGCCATATCCAACTGATGTGGGTACGGCCACCACAGGGCAACTGCACATGCCGCTTACCACGCTGGGTAAGGCACCTTCCATGCCGGCTACCACAATGATCACCGTGGCGGTGGTGATGAGATCCTGTTTATTGAATAAGCGGTGCAGACCTGCCACGCCGGCGTCATAATGTGTTGAAACAGGGTTGCCGAGACTTGTGGCTGTCACTCTGGCTTCTTCAGCAACAGGAATATCAGATGTCCCTGCACAGAGTATGACTATGTTGCCACGGACTTGAGAGGAATCATGCTTTTGGTGGTGGCAGGAAAGCATTCTGGCCGGTTGATGATAGGTGATTTCCGGAAGGGTGTTTAAAACCTGTTCCGCTTTTTCACTATTCACCCTGGTGGCCAGAAATAGTGATTGATTCTGAAGAAAGGTTTTTGCTATATCAATAATCTGTTCACTGCTTTTTGATGCCCCGTAAATGACTTCTGGAATGCCGGTGCGCAGGTTTCGGTGATGATCAATACAGGCGTCTTTAATAAATTGCCCCGGCATATGACGGAGCTTCTGCAAAGCTTGTTCAACGGAGCAACTTCCCTGCTGTACTCCAGTGAGAAGTTTCTGTATGCTGTTCTTGTCCATGGTGTTATGACTCATTGTAGTGGTGGGAGTGAGGGCCACTTGATTATGGATAAATAAATTATCATATTAAATGAAGGGAAAGTTTTTGTCATCGTTTACTCTCGGGAGTGATTCTGGTAATAGTGTGATCTTTGACTGAAACCTGAATCCGTGACGGCTTTGTGATTTTTTTTGATACAACTTGTTGGTTGAAGGATAAAATCTGATACAATCGGGTTTGAAAAATCACTCGTCACCCTTCGAGCACTCACGGATTCAGGTAAAAAACAACTATCGTTCTAAGCGATCAAGATATCACAAAGGAGTTGTTAATGACTGATTCAAATCATCCCAAATATATTCAATATTTACAGCAGGAAAGCAGTTATCCACACCCTGCTGGCGATATAAGTTTGGTGCAGACCCATATTTCTTTTGTCCTGCTTGCAGGAGATTATGTATACAAATGGAAAAAACCCGTTGATTTCGGGTTTCTTGATTTCTCCACTTTAGAGAAAAGAAAATATTACTGTGAACAGGAGTTGCAGTTAAATCGCAGGCTCTGTCCTGATTTATACGAACAACTTGTTACCATTAATAGAGATGGTGACAGTTTTTGCCTGAATGGCAGTGGCGAGGTCGTAGAGTTTGGAATTAGGATGGCAAGAATGCCGGAAGACAGAATGATGGGACGTGTGATGGCTGCAGGAGAACTCGGCCGGGATCACCTGGATGCCATCATTGATCAGCTGGTTCCTTTTTATGAAGCAGCAGCTGGGGATACAGCAATCCAGAAGTTTGGACTGGCCTCATCTGTTGCAGTCAATGTTCTTGAAAATTTTGACCAGACAGAGAATTTTGTGGGTCAGGGCGCTCTTACAAAAGAACAGTTTGATGCAATAGTCAGTTACTCCAAGGAATTTCTCAGCCATGAAGATCGTTTCCAGGCGCGTATTGATGCGGATAAAATCAGGGATTGTCATGGAGATATGCATTCAGCCAATATCTGCCTGACAGATCCTGTTTATATTTTTGATTGCATTGAGTTCAACGAACGTTTTCGCTATACAGATGTTGCTGCTGATGTTGCTTTTCTGGCCATGGATCTCGATTTTCATGGTGAGACAGAGCTTTCAAATTATTTTATTGAGCGGTTTGCTGAAAAATCCGGTGACACCGGGCTGCTGGATATGCTGAACTTTTATAAATGCTACCGTACCTATGTACGTGCCAAAATAGCACTCTTTACGGCCAGTGATCCGGCAGTGGATGAAGAAACAACAGCAGCATGTATAGAACAGGCAAAGAAACATTTTTCTCTGGCAGAAAAGTATGCAGCGGCCTGAAAATCTTCTGCTGGTTTTTTTTGGAATGGTTGCAACAGGTAAGAGCTATCTTGCCTCAGCCTGGGCAAAACACTATGATGTGCCATATTATAATTCAGACAGGGTGCGCAAGAAACTTGCCGGCCTTGACCCCGAGACCAGCCAGCAGGAAGAAGTGGATAAAGGGATTTATACCCCTGAATTCAGCAGACGCACTTATGATGCTTTAATTGAATATGCAGAACACTGTTTTCAGGCTGATAAACAGGCCTGTGTGGTACTTGATGGATCGTATCAATCGCTGAGTGAGCGGGATTTGTTGCGAAAATATTTCACAGACATGGTTCGTCTTGTGTTCGTTCATTGTACCTGTTCTGAAGAGGTGGTTAAAAAACGACTGGATATACGAACCAGTGATCCTGATGCTGTTTCAGATGGCAACTGGCAGATTTATCTTGCCCAGAAAGAAAGGTTCCAGCCTGTGACAAACAAAGAGCATGTGATAGAACTGGATACAGATGCTCCGTTGAATGTACTCATTCAGAAAGTAGCAACAGAAGTGATTATCTGAATTTTTTTATTAAAAGAAAGAGAGGTGTGCCATGGCAACACGAATCTATATATTACGTTTTCCCAAAGAAACCAGCAGTGAGCCCATGATTTATCAGCTAGTTAAGCAGTATGATGTAGAGTTTAATATCCTGAAAGCAGACATCCTTCCCCAGCGAGAAGGTGTGATGATTCTTGAGTTGAAGGGAACAAAAGACAGAGTGAAAGAAGGTTTGGGATATCTGAAGTCTTTTGGGGTGAAGGCGGAACGAATGGCAGCTGCCATCAACAGGGATGATGAGAAATGCTTTCAATGCGGGGCCTGTACAGGAATCTGTCCAGTCGGTGCACTTTACATAAAGCGGCCGAGCATGGAGGTCATTTTTGATCCTGATAAATGCACGGGATGCTCGCTTTGTGTACCCATTTGTCCAGTAAGGGCGATGGAAGTATCCCCCATTGTAGAGGCTTTTACAGAGGAAGAAGAGAAGATTGTCACCTGACAGAAACGTAAGTTTGTAATGAAAGTCTGGGTGGATGCAGATGCCTGTCCGGTTGTGATCAAGGAAATCCTGTTCAAGGCAGCCGAACGCACCGGAATCAAGACAACTCTTGTGGCCAATAAACCGTTGCGTATCCCTATCTCATCATGCATTGATTTTATCCTGGTTTCAGCAGGCTTTGATGTTGCGGACAATGAGATTGTGAAAAGACTTCTCCCTGGAGATCTCGTGATAACTGCAGATATTCCACTGGCCGCAGAGGTGATTGAAAAAGGTGGGAATGCTCTGGGACCTCGAGGGGAGATGCATACTGCAGATACTATAAGGTCCCGTCTCAGTATGAGAGATTTCATGGAGAGCCTGCGGGCAAGTGGAGTGGATACTGGTGGCCCGGCAGCGCTCAAACAGGGAGATCGTCAGGCATTTGCCAATCAGCTGGATAAAATTTTATGTGAGTACACTGGGAAAGCATCACCAGGAAAAATCAGAAAGCCTCCCTGGTAGTACTGACTTGCTGTGAAATTTCAGCAAATAGTCCTGAATCCGTGAGCGAGTGTCGGTGATGTAGCCCAGTCATTTTGAACGCTTTGGTAATAGTTAGCTATAGCAAGGTGTTCAAAATGGCTTGGATGCATTGCCAGCATTTGCCCCGCAGGGCGGCGGGTGATTTTTCTCAATACGACTTAACACTGTACTTATTGCGGTAAATTAATTAGTCGGCCCTGAGAAAAGGACCAATATACTGATATAAAAAGAAAATAGCTCAAAATAGTAGTGCTGAAGTTGCAAGCAT
>DQTH01000064.1 GCA_015662865.1 Desulfocapsa sulfexigens | reverse complement strand
TCATCTTTGAAAGGACCGGCTTTCCCTTTTCTTGAAGATACTGCAGATCTTGACCCATTCGATAACGAGTGACCACAATATGTGGTATGTGCTGGAGTTATATGCATACCCCAGATTGATAAATTGGTATCGAATTTAATCACACTGTCGCCATGGATTCAGGAGAACTAGAAAAAAGAAAGCAAAGTCCGACTGCTGTCCATGATTCCAGTGGCACCATGGGGCAGGGGAAGGTTGTCGGCACCATGTCCTATGGGAAAGTTTCCCCATAGAGGTATCTGGGCAGGTTCTGTTAGTTCAAGCATTCGGGTCCAGATCTCTTCATGAAAACGAATGGACTCCAGTCTATCCTGATCCTGTGAGATGGAGAAATCACCCAGAATAATACCTTTTGGCTGGTTGAGTTTGCCGCAATGGGCCAGTTGGGTCAACATCCTATCAAGGCGGTATAGTGGCTCTGCCACATCTTCAAGAAACAGAATTGAATCACTCCAGTCATGATCAAGAGGTGTGCCAAGCAGACTTATCAGACTGCTCAGATTCCCTCCGATAAGAGTTCCGGTTACAGGCTCTCCGCCACGTAGCACCTCTATCTTTTTATCATGGATCGGAGCGTTCCATTTTCCTGTAAGGACAGCATACAAACGTTCAATGCTATCTCTGCTTGATGATGATAGGGTGGTGAGCATGGGACCGTGCAGGCTGATCATGTGGTTTGTCGCAAGAATTGCCTGATGGAGGATGGTAATATCTGAAAAGCCAATGAGGAGTTTGTTGTGTCTGTTCAGCTCCTTGCTGTCAAGAAACGGCAGCAGACGAAGGCAGCCAAAGCCCCCACGCAACGCCATCACTGCAGAAATCTCAGGATCACACCAGATCCGATGAAACTCTTCGGCACGACAGGAGTCTTTGTCTGCCAGATAGCCAATACCCGGCCATAATTGTCTTGGCATCCGTACCTCAAAGCCCATTTCTTTCAGAATAGCAACGCCCTGTTCAAGTGCTGAAATATCACGTACAGGACCGCCCGGTGCAATGATACCGATACAGTCTCCAGTCTGTAAAGATGGTGGTAAGAAAGACTTTGGCATGATGTTAGATTTTATTATAGAGGGAGTGGAGCCCTCGAAGTGTCAGCATGGGGTTTACTTCCTCTATTACTGAGGCATAGGGAGCAATAAGGTGAGCCATTCCACCGGTTGCCATAATTCGCAAATCTTCTCCTTTCGGGCAGAGGTCATCGCGGATTTTTTCACTGAGGCCGTCAACAAGAGCACCGTAACCATAGAGGATACCGCTTTTCATGGCTTCGATTGTGTTACGTCCGATAATTCTGTCTGGCGGGGTCGAGACATCAATGCGGGGAAGTTTTGCCGCCCGGCTGGAAAGAGCATCCAGTGAAATGGCAATTCCAGGTAGAATTGTACCGCCCAGGTATTCACATCGGGCAGAAACACAGTCAAAGGTGATGGCGGTTCCAAAATCAATAATGATCAGGTTCTGTTTATGCTGTTCCCAGGCTGCTACTGCATTGACAAGTCGATCTGCACCCACTTCTTCAGGGTAGTCAGTGGCAATTTTGATGATATGTGCAATTGATTTTGAGGAGACCACAAAGAGAGGCTTTTCCAGGTTTTCTGAAAAATACTTTTTACAACAGGCAATCCAGGCAGCTTCAAGAGAGGGGACAACACTGGCAAGAATAATTCCGCTGATTTCTGTTTTATCGATTCCAGCCATGGAAAAAAGGGCATGGTAACGGATCGCTAATTCGTCGTCTGTTCTTTCGCGATCAGATTTCAGGCGCCAGTGACCAATCAGTTCATCATCCTTGTAAAGGCCTGTTACTGTATGGGAATTACCGACATCAATGGCAAAAAGCATTTGGGATCCTTTTGTGTTACCTTGCTTTTGACTTGTGAAGCAGCCGGTTTCCCTGCTAAACTGACTGCGTACAAGAAAATCCTGAATCCATGACGGCTGGTGATTCTTTTCGAGGCCAATTTGTTGATTTAACGAAACTCACGGATTCTGGATAATGTAAATAGTTCAACAGCAGTATAAAAATAAAAAACTGAGAAAGCAATGTCTGAAACCATCGTTGTCACAACTACATTTGAACAGAAAAGTGAAGCCCTGGAACTTGCTGCAATCCTGCTCAAAAAACGCCTTGTTGCCTGTGCCCAGACAGCAGGGCCTGTCGAAAGTATGTACTGGTGGAAAGGGAAAATTGAGCATGCCAATGAATATAAGCTCGTGATGAAGAGCACTATGTCCCTTTGGCAGGAGTTGGAGGAAACAATACGCTCAAATCATCCCTATGATGTGCCTGAGATAGTGGCTGTACCTGTTGCTCTTGTAAATAATGATTATGATAAATGGCTGCACAAGGAACTGAATAAATGAGTGAAAAAGAAGAAAAAAAATCATATCGCAGAAGAAAAATTGGAAAGTATATCTGCCACTGCTGTAAAAAAGAATTGCCTTACTGCCTCAGCTGTCCCTGTGGATTTATGATTTGTGAGGAGTGTTTTAAAGAAAATCTTTGGGGCATTTCCAATGGTCCAACCTGGGTATGCCCTGATTGTGAGCGGATTCGAATGACTTGAATGAAAATCACAGGAAGTTTGTAACGCATGTTAAAGAAAACTTTTTTAAAAGTGGAAATTAATTATTGAGCACGCAAAAACAATATGATCAATCACTAGTGTCCGGTTATTAGTTGAATAATTTAAGCTGTTTACTGACAGGGGCTACGTCGTCCGTGTTGTCTCGCTCTGTAATTAGCTGATA
>DQTH01000083.1 GCA_015662865.1 Desulfocapsa sulfexigens | reverse complement strand
GTTGCTAATGTTGTTAAAATTCACAAATGTTTACGAAACCAAAATTAGGAGTTGCCGCTATTGGTGCGATTCAGGCTGGTTCGGGAACCGCTGAAGCGTCGCCATCTTTGACAGCCTCAAATTTTAGATGCCTGAGATCCTTGCGGAGAAGATGTGCTTCTTCTTTTGCATGGTCCATATACGCTGTGAGGGTGGCAACCTGTGCCTCAAGCTGAATGAGGTTAACAGAAGGGCCACCATGACCGCTTCCTGATTCAGCTTTTTTAAGGTCATCAACTTCATTCCCAAGTGCAGCCCGGTTTTGACCATGCTCATTAATGAGCGCTGTGGCTTTATTAAAGTCGTGAATTTTTTCTTCTATACCGGGAGCCTGAATGCTGGCTACATCAACAGTGGCGTCATTTTTAAATCCGGTAAAATAGGACAGTAATGTGGTGATAAGAACAGCGATAAGTACCGCAGGAATTTTTGGATTGATTTTTTTCAGGACCACCATAATGAGAACGGCACTAATTCCATACATCAGGGTCGGGATATGAGTGTAATCCATTGCCGCCTGGGCAACACGCATCATGGTCTCATAATGGTGAGGTGCTTTGTCAACATAGACTCCGAAGAATTTGGAGAACTGTGAAGAGGCGATGATGATGGCTGCAGCATTGGTGAAACCATTAATAACAGGATGGGACAGAAAATTTACAACCATTCCCAGACGCAGCACACCAAGTGAAAACTGGAAAATTCCAACAACCATGGCCAGAACGATTGAGTATGCAATAAATTCCGGTGACCCGGCTGTGGCCAGTGGTTCAAGTGAGGCTGCTGACATGAGCGAAACAACAGCAACAGGACCGGTTCCAAGCTGACGACTGGAGCCAAACAGGGCTGCCACCATTGGCGGAAGGAATGCTGCATAAAGTCCGTAGTAAGCTGGTAGGCCGGCAAGTTGGGCATAGGCCATGGACTGTGGAATCAAAACCAGAGCAACAGTGATTCCGGCTACCAGATCCAGTTTGAATGATTCACCTTTGTACCCTTTGAACCAGAGCAGGAATGGAAAAATTTTTGTTAGAAACATAGCTTGTGGACTCTTCCGTTAAAAGATTGGTGGATGATTGTAGGACGATAAGTACCAGGCTGACTGAGCAATCCGACTTTTTTCTCAGGCAATTGGTAGCGCTGTAGAGGCGTTCCGTCAAGGTTTTTTAACTATTTAATTAAAAACTTGTTGCTTTTTCGAATTGGAGAGTTTTTGAGAATTCAGAGTTTGACATTTTTTTCAATGGGAAATGTCATTTTTCATGCAGTTTCAACCCTGCAAAGTAGAAAAATCCCTGTCAGGTATTTAAAAAAAACCTTGCCTGATAGAAGGTGTTCGGGGTAGTTTGGCATATTTTATAGATTTTTTAGGGATCATCGCTGAAATTGGTAAACTGTATAGAAAATAAATACTCAATTTGCTGGCCCGTGATTTTTTTGCAAGGGGTGCACTTCTGGGTAAAATAGCCAGGCGCAGACTCCAGCGATAATTCTGTGATGTACTTAATATTAACAAACTCGTAAAAGTTAGAATCTAAGATGGATTTGTAAAAAGCTTCATATTCGAGGCGCTTTATGCCCCTTGGGTGGAAAAATAAATTATTTTGCGTACCAGGGTACGTTGAAATGATTTGATTTTTGTACCCAAAGGGCACTTCTTTTGGACGCACAACGAAGAAGAATGAAGAGTTTTCGAAGTCTACGCTTATCTACTAATCCATCAAACAATGACAGGTGATAATGTGACTGACAGCAATTCACTCTGGATGTCCGGGAATGAAGCCATTGCCATGGGTGCCTATGAGGCAGGTGTAAAAGTGGCATCAGGCTATCCTGGTACACCATCCACAGAGATAATGGAGAATCTCTCCAAATATGAAGGGGTCTATACTGAATGGGCACCCAATGAAAAAGTAGGCCTGGAAGTGGCCATCGGTGCATCTTTTGCCGGTGTCAGGGCTTTTGCAACCATGAAACATGTTGGTGTGAATGTGGCTGCAGATCCTCTTTTCACCGCATCTTACACCGGTGTTCGCGGCGGGCTTGTTGTGATCACGGCTGATGATCCTGAAATGCATTCTTCCCAGAATGAGCAGGACAACCGTAATTATGCTTATGCTGCCAAGCTTCCCATGCTTGAACCATCCGATCCTGCTGAAGCAAAAGAGCTTTTAAAAGATGCCTTTGATCTTTCCGAGAAATTTGATACTCCTGTTCTTTTTCGTATAACGACCCGAGTTGCACATGTCAAAGGTGTGCTCAGTAAGGGGGGCATGAGAAAATCCACCGCAACCCGCGGTATTGAAAAGGCACCAGCGAAGATTGTTATGCTGCCTGGCAATGCCCGTAACCGTAGAAAAGTTGTGGAAGAGCGTATGGCTCAGCTGCGGGAAGTTGCTGAGAGCGATGCTTTCAGTAAGGTTGAAAAAGGGGATACAAAACGAGGTTTTATAACCGGCGGTGTCTCCTATTTGTATGTTAAGGAAGCATTTCCTGAGGCCTCAGTGCTGAAACTCGGAATGAGCTGGCCGCTTCCTGAAAACAAAATCAAGGAATTTGCAGCCAGTGTAGACGAGTTGTACATTGTGGAAGAGCTTGATCCTTTCCTGGAGCATCATATCAAGGCAATGGGCGTTGAGTGTCACGGTAAAGATCTCATTCCCAATCAGGGCGAACTGAACACTTCCATCGTTCGCAGTTCAATTGATCCTGATTTTGTACCTGAGCTTTTTGCTCCTGTCGAGCTTCCCATGCGGCCTCCCAATATGTGTGCCGGTTGTCCGCATCGTGGAGTATTCTTCAACCTTTCCAAAATGAAGGATGTCTTTGTTTCAGGAGACATCGGTTGTTATACATTGGGCTTTCTGCCTCCCCTGTCAGCCATGGATTCCTGTGTCTGTATGGGCGCTTCGGTTACCATTGCCCATGGTATGGCCAAAGCTCTTGGCGATGAAGGAAAAGGAAAAATTGTTTCAGTGATCGGTGATTCAACCTTTATTCATTCCGGTATTAACGGTCTCATCAACTCTGTCTACAATGATTCCAAAACAGTCCTCATCATCCTCGATAACCGGATAACTGCCATGACCGGCCAGCAGAATAATCCTGCCTCCGGATGTAATATAAAGGGTGAGGCAGCTAACGCCATCAACCTTGAAGAGTTGTGTAAGGCGGTTGGTGTTAAGCATGTTGAAGTGGTTAATCCACATGATATTAATGGATGTAAAACTGCTCTTAAAAATGCCCTTGAGCTCGATGAATTTGCTGTTGTAATCTCCCGGGCACCTTGTGTGCTTATACCGGAGATGAAAAAAGCGGAGTTTGTCCCTTATGGCACCACAACTGAGAATTGTACCGGTTGTACAGCTTGTATTAAGCTTGGTTGTCCTGCCATCAGCTGGACCTCCATGACTCCTGAAGAGGCTGTCGCCAAGGGCTATAAGGAAAAACAGAAGGGTTTTGCCGTGATCAATGAAGTGCAATGCAACGGTTGCGGTCAGTGCGCTGTTTTATGTAAATTTGAAGCAATCAACAGGAAGGGAGAATAAACAATGGCAACAACAGGAAATATTCTTTTTTCCGGAGTGGGTGGGCAGGGTATCCTGCTTGCCAGTGAAGTGACAGCTTATGCACTGCTTTCGGCCGGTTATGACGCCAAAAAAAGTGAAGTGCATGGTATGGCTCAGCGCGGTGGTTCGGTGACAGCCCAGCTCCGTTACGGTGATAAGGTGTATTCACCCCTCATTGAGCCGGGTAAGGCTGATATTCTGATCTCTTTTGAGATGATGGAGGCCGCTCGTTATCTGCCCTATCTTCATGCAAAAAGTAAAGTGATCGTAAATACCCAGCAGATCAAGCCTCCTGCAGTGGCCATGGGCCTTGTCCCGTATCCTGAGGATGTGCTGGATTCTATTCGTTCCCAGGGAATTCAGGTAGTAACCGTCGATGCTTTTGACATCGCTCGTGAAGCGGGGGAAGTGAAGGCTGCCAATGTGGTAATGGTTGGTGCTATGTCCGCCTTTCTGCCGATGGATGCCGAGGTGTATGAAAACATAATTAACACCAGAATTCCTGAACGCTTTCGTGAAGTAAATCTGAAGGCATTTGCGGCGGGCAGAAAGATCACGACCTGAACAGACGCTACGGGATCATCGGATTAAATAGTTTTATAAATACCAAAATAATCAGAGAGAATTGGTCATGACACTTTATTGGGAAGAGGAAATGGAGACCCTGCCACGTGTTGGCCTGGAATCAGTCCAGCTGATACGCCTTCAGAAACTGGTAGCGCGGGTGTATAAGACCGTTGCACCTTATCGTGAAAAGATGGATGCAGCTGGAGTGAAACCGGAAGATATCAAGTCACTCGCAGACCTCACCAAACTGCCTTTTACCGTCAAGGAAGATCTCAGGGATAATTACCCTTTTGGGCTTTTCACCGTTCCCATGGATCAGGTTGTCCGTGTTCATGCCTCCTCCGGTACCACTGGTAAGCCAACGGTTGTCGGCTACACCCAAAAAGATATAAAAACCTGGGCAGGTCTGATGGCCCGGGCGCTCACCTGTGCCGGAGCCACTGGCAAAGACATGGTGCATAATGCATATGGCTATGGCCTGTTTACCGGTGGTCTTGGCGCCCATTACGGCATTGAACGCCTCGGAGCAACAGTTATCCCGGTTTCCGGAGGTAACACTAAACGTCAGATCACTATCATGCAGGATTTTAAATCCAGTGTCCTGCTCGCCACTCCTTCCTATGCTTTGAACCTTGCGGAAACCATGGAAGGTTTAGGTGTTGATCCCAAGTCTCTGTCCCTGCGCGTGGGTGTTTTTGGCGCTGAGCCGTGGAGTGAAAATATGCGTGATGAAGTTGAGCGTAAACTGGATATCAAGGCTGTTGATATTTATGGACTTTCCGAGGTGATGGGACCTGGCGTTGCCATGCAGTGTCTTGAAGGTGAAAAGGGGCTGCATATTTTTGAGGATCATTTTCTCCCTGAAATTATTGATCCTGATACCGGAGAGGTTCTTCCTCCGGGTGAAAAAGGTGAACTGGTTTTCACCACTCTTACCAAAGAAGCATTTCCAATTATCCGCTATCGGACCAAAGATATCACCAGATTACTCTATGATGAATGTGCCTGCGGCAGAACCTTTGTACGTATGGAAAAAGTCACTGGACGTACTGATGATATGCTGATCATCCGTGGAGTTAATGTCTTCCCGTCCCAGGTTGAACATGTACTCATGGGCACAGAAGGTGTGGAACCGCATTATCAGATTGTGGTAAACCGTGAAGGAAATATGGACACCATGTCTGTTGAAGTGGAGGTAAGTGAAGATATTTTTTCAGATGAGATCAAGAAACTTGAAAATCTCACCAAACGTATTCAGGCAGACATCAAGGACATGCTTGGCGTGACCTGCCGGGTGAAACTGGTGGAACCAAAAACCATCCAGCGCAGTGAAGGAAAAGCGCAGCGGGTAATTGATAACAGAAAGTTGTAACTCCTGTGGAGATCATATAATGAAAGTTGAACAGATAGCAGTTTTTTTGGAGAATAAATCAGGACGTCTGGCAGAAATTACAGCAAAACTTGCCGAGGAAAATGTCAACATTCGGGCACTTTCCGTGGCGGATACCGCAGATTTTGGCATCCTTCGTCTTATTGTTGACGATGCGGAAAAGGCCAAAATTACCTTGAAGTCAAATGGTTTTACTGTCGGCATCACCAACGTAATTGCCGTTGAAGTGGCTGACAAAACTGGTGGCCTGGCAGGGGTTTTGAAAACCATAGAGGAAGAAAAGCTCAACGTTGAGTACATGTATGCCTTCGTAAATAAAACCGGAGAAGATGCAGTACTGATTTTTCGCTTTGACGACATGGATAAGGCCATTGAGGCACTGCAGCGTACCGGTTATACAATTCTCAGCGGTGAAGAAATCAGTAATCTATAAGAGGTTACGAGACACTGAGTGTCTGTCTAAATAATGAACAACAGGAGTTTATCTCTGTCGCCGGATTGATTTGCCAAGGTAAATATGGTAAGAGAGCGTTCATTATTTCCTGTTATTGCCATAATTAAATTCCTGTTGTTGAGAATGAAATTGATTCGACGGAACAGATATCACCATTACCTATAGGAGAATAAAGAGATGAAAAAAAGTATTGCCCTGATCCTGACGGTCCTCATGGTTTTAGTTGCCTCACAGGTGACAGCCAAGGATGATCCTCTTGCAGCCTGGAAACCTAAATTTGACCCGAGCGGTGCAGAATATACCTACATCCTTTCTAATGTTTCTCATCCTGTGATTGAAGGTGTTGCCGTCGGGTATAAGATTCGTGATGCAGTCTGGGAGAAAACAAACGGTCGTATTTATGTCGATTTTCGTCCCCTTGCTCAGCTTGGCGGTGAGAAGGATGTGATCAGTAAATTGAAACTCGGTGCTGTTCAGGGAATGCTTTCCTCTTCTGTTGCCGCTGCAAATGTTTCAGATCGTCTTGGTATCGTGAATCTTCCCTATGTGATAGATACTTTTGATAAGCTTGATACCTTTCGCAACACTCCTGAGCTCTGGGAACCTTTTGCTAACGGTGCTCAGAAACAGGGACTGCTGGTTGCCGATATCACCGGCTATGGGATGTACGGCTGGGCCACAACAACTCCGGTGAAAACCCTTGCCGATGCCCAGAACGTAAACTTCAGAATTGCCGAAGCTCCTGTTAATACAGATAGCTATAAGGCATGGGGACTTAAATTCACTGTTATGCCATGGCCGGATGTACCCCAGGCTCTGCAGACCGGTGTTATCACGGGTCTTGATCACACAGCCATCGTTTGTAACATCACCAAAAAATTCACCATTGCCAAAAATTTCACAGAGCTCAACTATGCTCAGGGACTTTTTGTGCATCTTGTCAACAAACGCTGGTTGAATAAACTTCCTAAAGACCTGCAGGAGACTTTCCTTAATGTAATCAAGGAAGAGAGCGCCAAAACACGTGTCCTGACCAGAAAACAGCATGAAGCCCAGGTTGCAAAGGCTAAAGAAGCGGGTGTTCAGTTCTATCAGCTCAGTGATGCTGATATTGCTCAGTTAAAAAAAGAGGCTGAACCGGTTCTCGCCAAATGGGGCAAGAAAATCGGATCTGACTATCTTGCCAAAGTACAGGCAGCTCTCGGAAAATAATAACCGGTATACCGGTTAGGAGTTCTGTGAGCCAAGTTTTCAAGGGCCGATGATTACATCGGCCCTTTTTTATTTGTCTGGAATCCTCATGCTGAAAAAAGTTTTTATCAAAATTGATCGTGTTTTCCTGTTTGTCGAGGAGTGGGCACTATTCGGGACTGTGGCCATTGCTTTGCTGACAGCCATGGCCAATGTCGTTTTACGTAAGGCTACCAACGACTTTAACCTCTACTGGTCAGATGAAGTAGTTCGTAAGGTAATCTTTTTTTCTACCTATGTTGGATGTATTGCTGCCATTCGCAGTCGCACTCTGATCCGTATAGACGCCTTGCCACAAATGCTTCCTGTTCTGAAAAAGCCGTTAACCCTGCTTTCCCATGTTGCTGTATTGGTGTTTTCAGTCGTTATGATTTATCTGGGATCCCAGATGACCCTTATGATGTACAATGATGAATATGCCCTGACGGCAACCCTGAGAATTCCCGAGTGGATCTTCTACGCAGTTCTCCCGCTTATGGGTATCATGATGTTCCTCCGTACTCTCATTGTTGCGTATGAAGACTGGTTCGGTGTCATGGACATTACCGGAGGACAGTGATCGTGGGTGATGGATATATTTTGATCATTGCTGTCCTGCTCGGTTGCCTGGCCTCTACAATGCCGGTCTTTATGGCACTGTTTTTCACCGGTACCCTCGGTCTTGTCTATCTGGAAGGAATTGACCCTCAGATTGTTATAGAGGTTCTTTACCGTTCAATGGATAAATTCGCCCTGGTTGTCGTGATGTTTTTTGTCCTGTGCGGCAATATCATGACGAAAGGATCGATTGTGGAAAAGCTCATCAAGACAGCCAATGTGCTCGTGGGCTTTCTTCCCGGAGGATTGGCCATGGCCGGAGTACTCGCATGCGGGTTCTTTGGAGCCATCTCTGGGTCAACAGTTGCAACTGTTGTGGCCATTGGCGGGTTTATGATCCCCGCGCTGATAGAGAACGGCTACGACGAAAAATTTGCGGTGGGTGTGATGACCACAGCTCCCATACTTGGAGTAATCATCCCACCATCCATCGCCATGATTTTGTACGCAATGGTGAGTAATGATCAGCTTGAAGCCCTGTTCCTTACAGGATTTATTCCCGGATTGCTGATCATGATAGCCATGTCCGCTTACTCTTGGTTCGTATGTAAAAGGATGGGCATGACCAGGAAAAAGCGACCATCCCTAGAGGAAACCTTAAGTGTTCTGCGAGAAAGCATCTGGGCACTTTTTTTGCCGGTTTTAATCTTTGGAGGCATCTATTCAGGACTTTTTACAGCCAATGAAGCTGCTGTGGTTGCATGTTTTTATGCCTTCTTTGTCGAAATTGTTATTCACCGTGATCTGAAACTTGGTGATGTTAAAAAGGTCGTTGTCTCTTCTGCCATCACATCAGCTACTTTGCTGGTGATTGTGGCTGGAGCGTCAGTTTTTGGGGAATACCTGACTTTCGAACAGATTCCAGGTAAAATTGCCACAGTGGTGGTTGAGAATATTTCTTCACCCTGGGTGTTTCTGCTCTCAGTCAATATGATTTTGCTGTTTATCGGGATGTTTATGGACATCATCTCGGCGACCCTTATCCTCACACCCATTTTTCTGCCGCTGCTTAACCAGTTTGGTATCGATACCATGCATTTTGGCCTGCTGATGACCATTAATCTCGGAATAGGGTACTGTACGCCGCCTCTGGGGGTCAGTCTCTATATTGCGGGAGCGACTGTGGACAGGGATATTATCTATGTATCAAAGGCTGTTCTACCATTTCTGGTGATACAGGTCATTATTTTGATGATTCTGACGTTTCTGCCGGATCTTGTTCTGCTACTGCCAAGACTTGTGTACGGATATGGTCCGTAGCCTGCAGGGTGAAGGGATTTCGATAGAGTTTTCTGCTACGATCTATAGTTGACCTGTGAAATCCATGCTGTAAATGAAGTTGACCATTCGTTATGGAGAATGAAATGGAACCTAAAATTCTTATTCCTGTTGATGACTCGCTGACTGCTCAGGCTACAATCAATTATGTAATCGCCCAGCGAATACGCTTTCCCCGTTCTCTGAGCCTAATGTATGTGATCAATCAGGAACAGCTTGCCTACCGGATGATTCCAGACTTCCAGCTTGATATGGTCAAGGAAAATTCCCAGAAGTCTGGACAGAAACTGCTCGAAAAATACCGGTCACAGTTGTCTGAAGTTTGTTTTAGCTGTGATTTGATTCTTGAAACAGGAGAGCCTCGGAAGATTATAACTAATATTGCCAATGATCAGGCTTTTGATCTGCTGGTAATAGGCCGCCACGAAGGGGGCGGGGAAATTCGAGATGTGCTGTTCGGTTCAGTGGCCAACTATGTTTTACATAATGTCCGCTGTCCGGTACTGCTTGTGTAGCGTATATGTGCTTTGTGCGTTTTTGTGAAACCATATGGCGTGTACTTAATAATCCTTTAATTACTTCATTAATATGTATTGGGAAAAAGAAATAGAGTGTATGGCCAGAAAGGATCTGGAGGCTCTTCAGCTTGAGCGCCTGCAAACCGTTCTGAGTCGGGTTGGCACCCGTGTGCCTTTTTATCGAAGCAAGTTTGCAGAGGTGAATTTTGACCATGAAAAATTCAACTCCCTCGATGATATTCGCAGGCTGCCCTTCACCACCAAACAGGACCTTCGGGACAGTTACCCCTACGGCCTTTTTGCTGTACCTCTTCGTGAAGTGGTCAGGGTTCATTCCTCTTCCGGTACCACCGGCCAGGCAACAGTGGTGGGATACACCAAAAATGATATTACAAACTGGTCAAACCTGGTGGCACGTATTCTTACTTTTGCCGGACTCAGTGCTGATGATGTAATTCAGATTGCCTTTGGATACGGCCTTTTCACGGGTGGTTTTGGGCTCCATTACGGCGCAGAGAGGCTTGGCGCATCAGTGATTCCCATCTCTGCTGGTAATACCAAACGGCAGATTCAGATTATGCAGGATTTTAAAACCACAGCTCTGGTTTGCACTCCGTCATATGCTCTGAATATTGCAGATGTTCTCTTTGATCAGGGGGTGAATCCGGCGGGATTGTCTCTCAAATTTGGATTATTCGGTGCTGAACCATGGTCTGAAGAAATGCGCAGGGAAATCAACGAAAAACTCGGTATTCAGGCTACAGATAACTACGGGCTTTCAGAAGTGATGGGCCCTGGAGTTGCCGGAGAATGCCAGGAATGCAACGGACTACATATTAATGAGGATCATTTTCTGCTTGAAATTCTCGATCCGGAAACCATGGAACCGGTTGAACCTGGAGAAGTGGGTGAACTGGTGATCACCACACTCACCAAAGAAGCTTTTCCCATGATTCGTTACAGGACTAGGGATCTGACACGGCTTATTCCTGAACCGTGCCCCTGTGGCCGAGTTTTTAATCGTATGCATCGTATCCTTGGACGCACCGACGACATGCTGATTATCAAGGGTGTGAATGTATTCCCAACACAAATTGAGTCTGTGCTATTCAATATCGATGGGACCGAACCCCATTACCGCATTGTTGTTGAGCGCGAAAACCATCAGGACCGGGCAACCATCATGGTGGAAGTGAAGGAATCTCTGTTCTCCGACCAGATGAGAAAGCAGAGCGAGCTTATAAATACTATCCGTAAACAGCTTAATTCCGAGCTAGGTATCGGAGTGGCAGTGAAGCTTGTGGAAGAAAAGACCCTTGAGCGTTTTGAAGGTAAAGGCCAGCGAGTAATAGACAAGAGAAAGATATGAATCGTTCAGAGAATCGTAGCGCAGACAGTCTGCGTGCTGTCTCCCTTGAATGGGATTTTCAGCCGGGAGCTGATGCTTCACTGCTCATCCGCATGGGAGGAACCCACGTTCTCTGCGGTGTTTCAGTTGAGGAAAAAGTACCACCTTTTCTGAAAGATACCGGAAAGGGCTGGATAACAGCAGAATATGGAATGCTTCCCTGTGCAACATCATCGCGTTACAAGCGTGAGGTTGTGGGAGGACGTTCCGGAAGGACATATGAAATTCAGCGTCTCATCGGGCGCAGCCTGAGGATGATGGTGGATCTTTCCCGGATCGGGGAGAGGACCCTGCGCATCGATTGTGATGTACTGAATGCTGATGGCGGGACCCGCACTGCATCCATCACCGGCGGAGCCCTTGCTTTGCGTCTGGCACTGCAGAAGTTGGTCGCTCAGGGTAAGCTTGCTGAAATGCCGGATATCATGCCCGTTGCAGCTATTTCAGTGGGGATTGTTGAAGGTACACCCTGTCTTGATCTCGATTATTCCGAGGATTCAAATGCCGAGGTTGATGCTAATTTTGTGATGAGTGGAGATGGCCGCTGGATTGAAATTCAGTCCACTGCAGAAGGTACCCCTTTCAGCTCCGAAGAGTTCCTGGCAATGACCCGGCTGGCGAAGAAAGGGATCAATGAGCTTTTTGATCACTGGAAATAAAGGAATAAAAAAGCAATGCCTGGAGTAACAGATTTAGGCCTGTTCATCATCGCTGGCTTGATTTTGAATATTACCCCGGGCGTTGATCTTCTCTTTATTACAAACCGTAGTGTTGTTCAGGGCAAAAAAGCCGGGGTGATCGCAGCCCTGGGCATTGGCGCGGGTTGTATTGTTCATGTTCTTGCTGCAACACTGGGGTTGTCCATGATTCTGGTGTCCTCCTCACTCGCATTTACCTTTATTAAATTTCTGGGTGCTGCCTATCTGATCTACCTGGGGATTACAACCCTTCTCAATCTGAAGAAAAATAGCAACTGCTCCACCCTGTCTTCATCAAAACTAAGCCATGGGAAGATATTCAGACATGCAATTCTTGTTAATGTTTTAAACCCGAAAGTTGCCCTCTTTTTCATGGCACTTCTGCCCCAGTTTGTTTCTCCTGGCACAGAGCATCCCGCACTGGCGTTTCTTTTTCTTGGTCTTGTGTTTAATGTTAATGGTGTTCTGGTTAATGTTATGTTTGCAATTTTTGCTTCAGCCCTGGCAGCAAGAATCAAATCAACGACCATGCTATCCCGATGCCTGAAATCCCTTGTCGGGACTCTTTTTATTGTCCTGGGCATCCGTTTGGGGCTCACTTCCTAGTATCGTTGACACTCCACTAGATTTTCAGTTTCTCGTTTAAAGATTCTTTTTTTCTTTGGTTTTTTCTGGACTTCTATGCCTGTGATGGACTTCATTATCAAAAAGAAGCTCGTCAATAAGCGCATCTGTTTTTTTCACATCAGGAATTACCATGCCAAGTTTTTTGATCCGTCATTGTAAATGCTTTCTATTCTGTCTTATTTGTTGCCTGCATTCTCCTGCCGGAGCAGCAACATTTCACGTTGATCTCACTGGAGATGATGCAGCAGGGGACGGAAGCTCTGCAAATCCCTGGGCGACCATAACCCATGCTCTTGATAGTGTCGCAGATGAATCCATCATTGAAGTTCATCCTGGAACCTACACCGGCCGGATTCGGATTCGTGGCACCTTTCCAATAGGCGTGCTTGTCCGTTCACAAATTCCATACAGAGCAAAGCTGCGAAATAATGACACTGTTATCACAGCCTATTCAAGCTCTGCAGGTGTCAACGGGATAACCATTGAAGGGTTTGACATTGCCCATAGCGGGAGTGAGTCCGGCGCTCTTGTTGTCCATATCGATGGAAACGGGAATAATGATGTCAACAATATCACCGTTAAAAACAATATCCTTCATGACAGTTACAATAATGATATCCTGAAGATCAATAACAGCTGCACCAATATTCTGGTAAGCGGCAACGTATTTTATAATCAGGAAGGCACTGATGAGCATATTGATATTAACAGTGTTTCAGATGTCATCGTGGAAGATAATATCTTTTTTAATGATTTTGCAGGAAGCGAACGGGCTAACAACAATGACACGTCCAGTTATATCGTTATAAAAGACAGCAATGGTTCAGGTGACATGTTTACCGGCAGCAGAAATATCACTGTTCGGCGCGATGTTTTTTTGAACTGGGAGGGATCCACCGGTTCAAATTTTCTTTTAATTGGAGAGGATGGCCAGGATTATCATGAGGCATTTGATGTGCTGGTGGAGAACAATCTCATGCTGGGAAATTCAGCCAATGTGATGCGCTCATCTTTTGGAGTAAAGGGCGGTCGTGATATTACATTCAGGAATAACACTATCTCAGGCGACCTGCCTTCATTTGCCTATGCCATGCGTTTGAACCAGGAAGGAGATAATCCGGTTAACAGCAACATACATTTTTATAACAATGTCTGGGCTGACCAGGAAGGCACCATGGGTGCTGAGAATTCCTCCCAGCCTAATGATTTTTCAGACACACCACCAGGTGAGACATCCTCTTTTACTCTTGATAATAACCTGTACTGGAACGACAGTGCAGCCATACCAGAAGATGGTTCTGAACTGATTAACTACAGCGATGACTCTTCAAGGATTGTCGCCAACCCGCTTTTGACTGCCCCTGCTGCAATACCTCTTCCCAGGTGGATCGAGGCCAGTGGACAGTTTGGTGATGGTTCAACTACAATTCGAACTGCCTTTGAGAGACTTGTAATTAATTATGCAGTACCTGCTGACAACAGTCCGTTGCCAGATCATGCAAACAGTGCATTTGCCTCGGATGATGATATCCTTGGCAATCAGAGACCGCCATTGAAAGACATTGGAGCCTTCGAGCAGGTGGATGTGTCGAATGATTTTCCGATTGCTCCCATTCTGTTTTTGTTGCGTTAAGCCGTTTATCACAAATTTGAGAGGAGATATCATGAAGCGCATTCTTTTTGTAGCTTTTGTTTCCGTTTTACTCCAGTCCCATGCAGTTTATGCTGGCGGTTATACGGTTGGCCACAACTCCACAGACCTTAGCCAGATTCCTGATGAGTGGATCACGAACGCAAAGCGCGATCTTCAAATTGCCTATAAGCATACTTCTCATGGTAGCCAGTTGGTCAGCGGTATGACAGGATTGAAAAATTTTCCTGATTTCGGCAGTAAATATGATTGGACAGACAATTCTCAGGAAGATGCTAATACCCTCAGCCTTGACGATTATGGCATTCCTGGAGCAGGTGATCTTGGTTCAGACTCTCTGGTTAACCATGATGGTACTTCTGTCACCAGTTGGGCTGAGGACACCTATAATTTTCTTGATTCGGAAAACAATTACCATATCAATGTAATTATGTGGTCATGGTGCAATATCAGTGGACATGATATTGGTCGGTATTTAGACAGCATGGAATGGTTAATCAGCCTTTTTAGTGAAGGAGGTACACATCAAAGAGCTGCAGAGCATCCTGTTAAATTTGTTTTTATAACAGGTCATGCGAATGGTGGTGGTGAAAATGATTCATCTGATGCGCCGAACAGGTTGATTCGTCAACATTGTATCGATAATGATCGTATACTATTTGATTTTGCTGATATTGAAAATTATGACCCGGATGGAACGTATTATCTTGATAAACTCATTGATGATGCCCTTTACTATGATAGTGATGCGAACAACTCTCGTGATAGCAACTGGGCTGCAGAATATCTGGCTCGTTATGATGACAGTGAGTTGGACAGGCTGACCACTGGGAATAATGTTGATGGATATTCTGGGATAAGTTCTTGTGCTCACTCTCCAGAAAGTGGTGAAACTAGTGATGCGCGTCTTAACTGTGTCTTAAAGGGTCGTGCGGTATGGCATCTTTTTGCCAGACTTGCCGGCTGGAATCCTGATAATTCAGATGACTCTGAAAGTACCGCTTCAATGATCAGTATTAATAGCTTTCTTTTAAAAAATTAAACAACTGAAACTGTTCCATGCTTTCTGCCGGCAAGAGTTACACATGAAAAATTTTTTCTTTATGCTGTTGCTTTTAATCATGAGTCTGGTTTCTTCTGTGCCGGCCCTGGCGGTATCCGATACCAGTCCGGGTGTATTGCGAAGTTATTCGACGATTCATTCCCTTGGTTTTGAGTGGGATATCAGCGGTGACGACAATCACGATGCAAGCTGTTTACTGCATTTCAGGAGACAGGGCGAAGATACCTGGAAAGAGGCCCTGCCTCTGTACAGGGTGGATTATGTCCAAAATGATCCGGTTGATTTTGTTGATCCTTGGGGGTTAGATATTACTCAAGTTTCGGACTTGCTTAATGTCCAGTCACAGCGGAACTATTCCGCAATAACCTTTGTCCTGTTTGTATCATATCAATTGCAATGCTC
>DQTH01000296.1 GCA_015662865.1 Desulfocapsa sulfexigens | reverse complement strand
TTTGGTAAAAATATTGGCTAAATTTACGGACTGGCTCATGCCAGTAAAATCCATTCAGCTTGTAGCTGGATGACTTATTGAGGAAGCTCTAATTAAGTTCTTTGGCTAAACGAAGGGCTGTCTTTTTAGCTCTTTTAGCAGGGCTTGACACAATCAGGTCCGGAAATATGCCATGGCTGACCAGCATTTTGCCCATTTGGGGAGCATCTCTTTTCCCTCGTTTATTCAAGGGGCGATCAAAATCTGCAAGACTTGGGTCTTTCCAGCTTGATTTGGCATGCCGGCAAATCAATAAATGCTTCATTGCTGCCTCCTGTTATAGGAACGATCAGGCGAGAATATTTTTTCAATCGCTGTCAATGTCAATTGAATAGTTTGTTAAACAGCGCTACATTTCTCCCGCTGCTGAACCTGCTAAATGTTGAAAGAAAATTTTTTCGTACTCGACATTGCTCATGATAGAGATTTGTTAACAATCCACCAATGGCAGTGGCAAGCTCAAAATTTCTGCGTGATCCGGGTTTCAGTTCTTTCAGGTATTGGTGCAGCATGTCCTGCTGAACTGACAAGTCGTTGAAATCTCCAAGATTATTCTGTAATCGTTTGAGTTGTTTGATCACATTTTTGATTTCGTTATTCGGGAAAAGGGATGCAAAGAATTCCAAACTGTAGCGAAGTTTTTTGCCCTGGATGCGCAGACGATGTAAATTTTCATCCGGTGTTTCCGGAGCGATTTCTCTGCCGGCTCTCAGGATTTTTTTATACCGGCGAAAAATTATCCTGCGTGCAATGTCAATAGCAGGCGTATCCGTGTCTTCTGCCGAGCTGCCGCCATCCCCATTCAGGTATTGCCTCCATTCATTAATAATCTGCCTGTAACGTGTTGTCTTGAG
Source organism: Desulfocapsa sulfexigens (assembly GCA_015662865.1). Classification (GTDB taxonomy): domain Bacteria; phylum Desulfobacterota; class Desulfobulbia; order Desulfobulbales; family Desulfocapsaceae; genus Desulfocapsa; species Desulfocapsa sulfexigens_B. The sequence goes on along the minus strand of DQTH01000296.1, from coordinate 3,777 downwards.
CCTTTTGCTGAGTATTTTCTGCTCCTCTGTTCTACGTTCAGCAAGATCTGAAAAGAATATGTGCAGTGGCATCCGCAGGCTGGGGGGAAGTCTGGATTTATAGTTATTTTCATAGAGCATGTACACATCAAGGTCACGGGTTGGGCCGGTGATGTTGCCAAGGTGAGCGAATTCTTTTTTGAAATGATCTGTGATATCAGGAGGCAGAACTTCTTTTATCTGGGAAAGCCCTGCACGGGTTCGGCGTATGGCAACCCGAAAGTCATGGAGAAATTCCGAGTCAAGATCATTGAGTATTCCCTCTTCATTTCGAAGCATGGTGGCAAGGAGCTTGGAGTATATTGACACAGCTGCCTGCCTGGCGGTAAAGCGTGGGGCCAGTTGAATCGAAAACTTTGAATCATAATCACCTGGAGTTCGGCCGATGCTTCTTAGGGCTTTTTCAAAGTTGTGTCGGAGAGAGGAAGGCTCTAATGTGCAAAGGGAATGTAGAAGATTGCAAATGGACTGCTTTTGTTTGTCATATCCACGAACTCCCTGAATTGTTATGCGATGCAGGATGTTCTGTTTCCCATTTGTCTGCTGACATTCAAAAAACAGAAGCCCAACAGTTTTCTCATCCTTATTCAAAATACGGACTGAGGTTGTAGTTGATTCCAGTGTTGCCAGCGGCAGCAGTCCTCTCACGTCTGTTACTGATTCAATTCGGGTGCGCAATGTCCCAGCTGGAAAATCCCAGGAAAAAATACGTTGTTCAGGAATGGGACCGTCTGTTAATTCGATGGTCTCGGCACTGTCACAACGTTTCAGACGCCACAGATTTTTTACATATTGAAGATGAAAACCACTCCTGTACAATCGCCAGTCAAAGGTGTCAAAGTAGGTGAATGTCTCTTCCTGAGGTTGCCCAATTGCAAATGAAAACTTTGTGTTGATTGCATCCAGAAGCGATTCAAGCTTCATGGCTTGGGGAAGGTACCAGGCTTCCTGTTCGCTCTCCTTCATCAATTATACTCCTGCCAGGCTCTTCCATAAGTGCTTTTCTTACCTGTCATACTGGGAAAAACTGTCGCTAAAAATATGCAACGCTCAGGCCTTGGGACCATTTTTATTATCAGTGTCATTGTGGGCATCCGCGGTAATCATTAGTGTTTCAAAGGAGATGATTTTTGCAGTCTGTGATATGCATGAAGTATAACAACTGGAAGAATTTTTACATCCTTCTTTTTATTACTTGATGCACAATACTATTTTATTGAATTTATTGGAAAAGTGTTCTTGTTTGTGTAGTAGCGTATCCTATGTTAGTTTGATTACAGCCAGTACAATCTAAAGGAAGTAGTTTGGAAATTATTACCATGCTTAGAAAATTGCAAATTCGACTAACACTGGTGTCTGTAATTATTTTGTCTTTCTTTATCAGTAGTTGTGCCACTCTGGAAGTTATCAGGTTCCAGCAATCCGGACAGAAAGAACAGCAACTGGAAAAGCAGAATGAAGAATTGGCCTTAAAGATAGAGCAGCTCCAACAGAAACTGCTTAAAAAGCAGGCTGAAATTAATAAACTGGTATTTTCCAGACAACACATTGCTCAAGAAGCTCACCGTTCCAGGGCAAAATTGCGCAGCAATATGGGTAAGGCTGAAACAGTGGCCAATATAGCTGAGGCAAGAACTGCCATTAAATCCGTTTCTGAAAAACCATTGACTGAACAGCAGCGAAGTCTGGTTCATGAGGCTGAACAGATGATAGTCATGAGTGTTGATGCTCTTGGGGAAAATGATGTGAATAGTGCTTTCCGTCTGTCCAACAGGTCTAAACAACTGGTTCAGTCAATCCACTCACTGAATGAAACAGGGAAGGATAGGGAAGATGTTGTTCTGATTGCTCCACAAACCATGAGAGTTCTTGTGGACTGTAATGTCCGCAAGGCACCAGGAATGACGAAGGTGCTGTTCACACTGAAGAGAGCCGTAGAGGTCAAATCTTTGGCGTACACCCCAAAGTGGATTAAGATTGAAACTGACGACGGAAGAAGAGGATGGATTTATTACCAGCTACTGGAAATCATACAATAGATCGGAACGGACGATCATGCAGCCAATCAAACTGTACCACGAGTTGTGCTTGAGATTTATATTTTCCATGTTAGTATCAGCAAATTTTTGATTACTTATATGGATTTCTTGAACGTATAACACATGCCTGAAAAATATAATTCCACTGGTGTTCATCTCCGGCTTGTTCTGACCATGATATTCTGGGGTGGAACTTTTGTTGCTGGCCGTCTGCTGGCCGAAGAACTTCATCCTCAGAGCGCTGCTTCGTTCCGCTTTCTCCTTGCCTCCCTGATGCTTTTGACTGTGGTTTTTATTCAAAACAGATCTTTTCCGGGCCTTACAGGAAAACAGTGGATCGCCATGGCTCTTCTTGGGCTTACTGGAGTCTTTTCCTACAATATTCTTTTTTTCACTGGGCTGCAGACAGTGGAGGCAGGGCGGGCATCCATGATTATTGCCGTGAATCCTGTGGTGACAGTAATTCTTGCGATACTGCTTTTTCGTGAGCGGTTTGATATTCCTGGAAGTGCCGGAATGGTGCTTTCTGTCACTGGTGCATTGATTGTTATTTCCAGAGGCCAGCCAGGAGTTATATTTGCAGGAGGAATTGGTGTCGGTGAGCTTTGCATTATCGGATGTGTTCTGAGCTGGTCTGCCTACACTCTTATAGGGAAGCATTTACTCACCAATATTGAGCCCCTTGTGGTGGTGGGATACTCCTGTGCCTTAGGTACTCTTTATCTTACTGTTTTAGCCCTGTTCACCGGACACTTGATGGACGTCAAAGTGTTGTCAGCAAAGAGCACGGGGTGTCTCCTGTATGTTGCTTTTTTTGGTACGACTCTCGGGTTTGTCTGGTTTTATGATGGCGTGAAACAACTTGGGGCCGGTAAAGCATCCATGTATGTTAACCTGGTACCTGTAAGTGGGATTCTGCTTGGCAGCCTGCTTCTTGGTGAACGGCTGGAGGGTTCACTTGTATTGGGTGGTGCACTGGTGTTTTTGGGTTTATACCTCATCAATCGCAAAGCGAGACCATTACTTAAAACCTGAGTCCGTGATGGCTGTGTGATTTGTTCGAGGACAATTTGTTGATTTAACGTAACGAGTAAAGCATTGGGCATGTTCAAAATGACCGGGCTGCAATGCCGGTGCACGCTCACGGATTCAGGTTAAAAGAGAATAATATGAAAGAATTACGAAGAAAAGAGCGTGCTATCCCTGATGAAGACGCAATGGCGATGTTAAACGAAGCTGAATACGGTGTTTTGTCAACAGTTGATGAAAAAGGAAAACCTTATGGTGTTCCGCTGAATTTTTGTGTCATTGATCACTGTGTTTATTTCCATTGTGCTGTTGAAGGGCACAAAATTGACAATATCAGAAACAATGCATCAGTGTCGTTCTGCGTAGTTGGAAATGCAGAGATTGCACCGGAGAAATTCAGTACAAAGTATGCAAGTGTAATTGTTTTTGGGGAAGCGGAAGAAGTTTTTGCTGCAGAAAAGCAGACTGGGCTGGAAGGACTTCTTCGAAAGTATTCTGCTGAGTTTTTTGATAGCGGGCTGAAATATATTGAAGGATTAAGAGAAAAAACCAGCGTGTTCAGGATTCGTATTGAGAAATTAACCGGGAAGGCAAACTAGAAAAGTTCAAGGGAAACATTATCTGGCTCCTGTTGCATCCCATTGTGCGTTGGGAGCTTGTGGTAATCTTT
>DQTH01000224.1 GCA_015662865.1 Desulfocapsa sulfexigens | reverse complement strand
TGCAATGTTTGTTGTCAAATCCTGCCCAAATCACCCTATAGCAGGATAGATAATTAATTTACGAGCGTTGATTGGCGAAGCTCGGGAATTGCTGCAGGAGTGATAGATGGGAAAATTGGTGAGGATGCCAGTGGCACTATTAAGCATTGCTGAAAAATTATAATTTATCTTCTTCCCTCACCTTACTAATATATATTTTTATCGCCGAACGAAGAGCGTTTTATCATTCGACCCGCCCTGAAAGGGCCTCGATTTTCGCCTACTCCCGGTCAACTCTGTCATTATTCAACTACTGAAACAAGGAGCGGGATGATTGATAAAATGTTGTTGGACTGAGCCGCGGCTCCTCAGGAAAAAAGTCTATAGACTCTCTATGGGGTTTGTTTCTAACTTATTGAATCACTGGAATAAATATTTTGCAAAGAATTTCTGTGATAAAAAAAACAGAAAAGGGAGGTGGATTGTCTGGGGAGTGCAGGATATAGCTGTAATGTGGTATTGGTCTGCACTGCGATCAGGTGTCTTTTCTTTGAGCTGCTCCGGGGCGGGATAGAAAATTCTGAATTCTTTCGCTTAAGACAATCGTGGCAAAACTTTTTAAAAGCACAGAAAAGAACATTGCAGCTCGACCAGGTAAGCTGCTTTTCCTGAATACAATAATGAAAAAACTTATATTTCACCATTGCTCAACTCTTTTGCAGGTCTGTTGTGAAAGGCGGATATATCAGCCACAGCCTGAAGATACGCCTCTTGTGTTTTTGCTGCCACACGTTGGATATGCAGAAGAGCTTCAAAATTGTAGCGAATGATCTTTCCATAATAATACCTCCGTTGAATTGGCAGGTGGCCGGAATGGCATCCTTTCATGAGGTATATTACAAAAAGTATACTGTGGGGGAACGATGACGCTGGAGAAGGAATGTGAATTTTCTAGGATAGGATGTTTTTTCTGCGTAGCGGTTCGGTTCAACTAAGAATTTTTATCGAAGAACAATACTATGAAGGCAACCTCTCTTTACAAGAGCACCGAGAATTATATGAAGACGAAGGGTTATTGCAATGCTCAGTGGCAGAAGCTTTAAAATAAAAAATATAACGAGCAAATTAACGCTGACCGTTTTTTTTACGACCTAAAAGGCAGGCCGCAAGAAAAAAACGTCAGGTTATTAATGCGTTAAACTCTTTACGAGTTTATCAGTTACGGCACTGTTTACTGCAAAAGTTTTCCTGTCTCTTTTGGGCTTAAACCAAAGGAAGCTGCGATTTCGCCCCAGCTCATCTGGTCTTTTATTCGCATCGATAGTATTTCAGCAGCCTTCTTCCCCACTTTTCCTTGTCTTTCAAGGATATGAACAAGGGTTACTTCACGTCCATTTCCTCCTTTTTCTCGTAAAGAGGATATTTCAAGGTCTGAAATGTTAAAAAATTCTTTTAACAGTTGATCCGTGACAAGTTCCGCTGCAGCAGTGGTATTATCACCCTCAGCAATGATTGCTTTAAAAACAGCACGATGACTCCCGGGGGTCTGCAGACCTTCTGATTCCAGGATTTGTTTCCAGGTTCCACCATTATCCAGAATGGCCAGCAAACTGTCCAAATCGGCATTTTCTGCCCGTGCAACAAACAGGGCAATGAGAAGATCATCCGGATTCACAGCGCCTTTCATTTTCATCATTATAATCTGACTTTTTGAAATATGAAAATTGGCTGCAATAAAAGAGTTGAAGCTTGTGGCAAGGAGATACTCGTCTGCCGCGAATTTTTTCTGGGGATTAAAGGATCGCTCCCGAAAGCAGTGACAATTGGTGGCAGATTGCGGTTTATTCATGGCCGAAGCCTGTGCTGTAAAAATAAAAAAACAGATAATCACAAAAACACTTTTCATAAACTTTCCTGATAAAAAAATGATGTTTACCGCCAGTAAATCATGGGGAAAATAACAGCTGATTCCTGACAAATAGTTTCTGGAGGCAGGATGATCCTGCATAGACTATCATAGGTGAGTAAAAGATGTCAGCTTGTTTTTGACCGGAGTACTTGATATAAATGATACGAAACAAACAGCTGTAAAAACTTTTGAAATAACGAAATCCTCCTTAAATTTCAATTTATTACGAGTTTATCATCTGTGAATGATCCAACAAATACCTGAAAAAAAACGCGGCATCATTATCGGCGGAAGCGGCCTTATTGGTGGTGGCCTTGTTCACCACTTCAATAAATGCTGTGGTGACAGCTTTGAAATTCTCTCTCCAAACTCAAAAAAAATGAGTCTGGCAAGTGAGGACGACATTGAAAAATACGCACGTTACTGGAAACCCGACTTTATTATAAATGCTGCCATTGCAGCCATAGACAGCGACCCGCAACTTGCCTATACAATCAACTATATTGGCTCCATCAATCTTGCAAGAGTAGCTCTTAAACTCAACATTCCTTATATTTCCATCAGCTCAGCGGCTGTTCTTCCTGCTGGAAAGGATTTGTCTGAAGAGCAGCATATCGGCCTGGAAGCAGCACTCTCCAATTATGCCAAATCAAAGCTCATGAGTGAAATGACGCTCCGCCATATGCATGAACAGCAAGGGCTTGATTTCACAATTGTCAGACTGGCAATCGTCTATGGAAAACATGATCATAAAATCCAGGGATTCCATAGATTGCTTTTCTCCATTGCTGATCAGGCCATGCCGATATTTCTGACAGCAAAAGGAGTACTTCACTCCTATTCCAATGCAAAAAAAGTTCCGCCCTTTATACACCATGCCCTGCAGCATCGTGCTGAATTTTCAGGACAATCATATAACCTGGTTGACCGGGAACCTGTGGAACTGGTAATGCTGATTCAAACGATAAAAGATTATCTCAGTGTTAACAAACCGAAAAATATTTTCCTGCCCCTTGGTGTTGCAAAATTCGGAGCAAAAACTCTGCAGATTCTCCTGAAAGCTCTTGTGCATATTGGAATAGAGGCAAAAATGCCAGCGGAACTCATGTTCCTGGATCAATTTTACGATACACAGACACTTGACGGATCTAAACTTCAGCGATCCTCATTTACAGATCCCTGTCCGGAAGAAACAATATACTCTAAACTTCCTGAAATAATAGAATATTACATAACAAGATGGGAACATCACAATCTCCTTTCAGGCTTTAATGAAGATTTCTTCGACCCTCGTGAAGATATCCGGCAATTCATTGACAGACCACAGGATCTGCTAAAGCAGATTCACGATGGGAATTCAAAACCATTTGGAGAGTTCGCATCACTTGACAGCGATTCCTCGGAAACTCCCGCCAAATAATCTTAAATTCAAGAAATTCCTTTTGATTTTCAGCCTTTCTTCCGATATGACTGATAGAGAAAATAAATTAAATTAAAAAGTGGTTCTTGGCGAAACTCAGCCTGCAACATTCTGGATCCCCGCCTCTGCGGGAGTGACGCAGGATCGGCAATACGCCAATCCCGTGAAGGCGAAAATCCCGTCTCCACAAAGCTTTATGTAACAAAAATACTTTTTTCTGAGTTTCATATAGTGCCACAAAGTAAATTATTACGGAACACGTTCATATATGAGCCAGCAGGATGACCTCTCCATAGACCCTCTGATCGAACAGGAGCCTGTGCCCCTGGCTGAAGAGCCGGAACCGGCACTCTACACACCTCCGCCCGTTGTGGAAAAACCCTTTTCCATAAACAGTTTTGTCATAGAAGATTCCTTTTACAGATCACGACTGCCAAGGCCGGTCCACTGGTCAATTTCCTGGTCTGACCTGATGATGACCATGTTTGTCCTCTTCCTTTCCATGTTTGTCTATCAGGCATCCCATGAAAAATTCCTGATGAGCGATGAACCTGAGATCGTGGGTGGAAGAACGTCTGATGCGCTTGATATCATGGGAAACAACAACATTATCGTCCCGATTGTTCCATTGGCTCCTAAGGCTCCCATTCGTTCAGATTCACTTGGCAAAGTCCAGGGAATTGATATTGAAGACCTGAATATCGATGAAATGTTTCGTGGAAACGTCATCTTTGTTGAACCTTCTGGTGATACAAAAAAAGATGCCATTGATGCGACAGCACCGGATGGAGCTGAAAAAAAACAACAGGAAATATCAGTAGAAAAAGATGTTGTTGAACCTGCACCGCTTTCCACCTCTGAGCAGGCTCCGCCTGAGATTAGGCAGACTGACAAGCTCAGTGAAATGTATGATATCAGCAAACAGGTGCTCTCCGATGAAAAACTGGATAAATTCGCCTCCATTGATCTGATACCAGATAAGACCATGCGTATCATCCTCACTGGAGACCTGCTCTTTTTCACCGGCCAGGCAGACCTGTCAAACAAGGCTCGAAAATCACTCACAGAACTGGCCGCGGTTATTAAAAACACACCTTATATGATTAATGTGATCGGCCACACAGATAATCAGCCCATGCACTCTTCCCGCTTTGCGACTAACTGGGAACTCTCTGTGGTTCGGGCAAGCAGTGTGGCACGATTTCTCATAGATGAAATGGGAATGAATCCACATCAGTTTATTGTCTCAGGTTTTGGATCAAATCGTCCCCGTAAACCCAATACCAATGTGCTCAATCGTGCGGCAAACAGGAGGGTGGAAATCATTATTTCCAAACGTTTGCCTCCGGCAGTTAAAGCTACTTCTGAAAACCTCTTATAATAGTACAACGCTCATGAAAACTAGAAATTTTATAGGTCTCTTCTTTTGCATCCTCCTCTTCGGTCTTGGTTTTTTCATAAACGGAAACCTCAGTCTTTACTTTAACATTTCCGGACTACTCATTGTTTTTGGTGGAACTTTTGGAGCAGCCTTCCTCAGTTTTAAAACAGAACAGCTCGCAATTGTTTTCAAAGTACTCCGCGCAAACTATCATAAGAAAATCAAAAAAGAGACGGAGATCGTGCAGATACTCATCGATCTTTCCATCAAATCAAGAATAGAAGGAATCCTGTCATTGCAGGAAGAGGAGAACGAAACATCCATCCTTTTCCTCAGAAGGGCTCTTGGCTGTCTTGTGGATGGCTACAAAGTTGATCAGATCAGGGAAATCCTCAACACGGAAATTTATTTTTTTAAAATGAGGCGTGAGGATTCAGAGCGTGTCCTTCGTACAATCGCTGATTTTTTCCCGGCATTTGGCATTACTGGTAGCGTTGTCGGGTTGATTTCCATGCTAGGCGGTATTGGAGACACTTCCATCATACTCCAGGCAGTCCCTGTTGC
>DQTH01000098.1 GCA_015662865.1 Desulfocapsa sulfexigens | reverse complement strand
TGAACGGCGCTATCCGGTGATGCTCCGGGAATTCTCCATCCGCAAAAATTCAGGCGGCAAGGGCTTGTTTCACGGCGGTGATGGGCTGGTACGCGAGATTGAATTTCTGGAACCGCTGAATGTGGCAATCCTTTCAGAACGGAGGGTTTTGCCGCCATATGGGCTGGAGGGCGGGCAGGCAGGAAAGTGTGGAGAAAATATTTTTCTCCCTCACAACAGTCCTTCTGTTAATTTAGGTGGTAAAAGTGAAATTCAAGCCAATCTACATGACAAAATTCGCATACTCACACCAGGCGGCGGTGGGTTTGGCTTGGCAGACAAAGAATAATTTTACTACTGGATAATTGTTGTTCCACCTACATCAGGAGATATTTGACCGTCGCTTCAAAATACGCTTGAGAAGATCCCGCAGCTGCTGATCAGGGGCAACATTAAGTTCCTTCTGTAAAATTTCCTCACAACGCCGAAACACTTTTATTGCCTCAAGATCTCTTCCCTGCAATACATAACACTGCATGAGCACGAGATAGCTGGCCTCATCCCATGGATCAAGAGATATTATTTTACTGTATAGGCGGATACATTCTCCAAGATCTTTCCTTTCAAAATAAATGGCTGCCATACCTCTCAGTACACGAGTAAACAGCAACCCGAATCGTTCTCGTGGTTCTGCACTCCATGCTGTGTACAGATCTTCCGGAAGAAGCTCACTTTTATACAGATCAACAGCCTCCTCAAAGCAGAATAATGCCCTGGCATAATCACCACTTTCTTTGTAATGAAAGCCTTCGTGCGTCTTCTCTTCGAACAGTATTGTATCAATGGTCGAATCGGCCGGTAGCTGGAGTTTATAGGTTCGACTATCCCCCTGCAGATAGCTTGACTTTGTTCGCGCAGACAGTTCCGGTTCAATCACCGATCTAAGAGCACTGACAGTGCTCCATAAATTTGCTCTGGCCTTGTCCGTAGTGCTTTCCGGCCAGAATATTTCTGATAATTGCTCATGGGTAAAGCTGGTATCAGGATAAAGGCAGAGCAATTTAAACAGCTCCTTTGCCTTTAAACGTTTCCATGCCTGGTCTGGAACTTTTTCCTCTCCTCTTGCAAGGCTAAAAGTACCAAACAGTCTGACATGTAAAGGCTCAGGAGGGAAAGCCTTTAACTGTTGCAGCATAAAGCTGAATTCCGTAACACTTTTCTTTCGTTTCCCTCAGTCTGTATGGCTTGCTCAATAAGCGGAATGGCGGATCTGAAACAGTTTTGAGCCCAAAGGGCAGCAATTTTTTCTTTAAGATCAAGATTGGACTTTGGGAAAAGTGGAACCAGAGCCTCATAAGCCTTTCCCCCCCAGACTCTGCAAAGCTCCAGGAAATAATCTGTTGCAATACCCTGCTTAATTGCCTGTATTGTCAGTGCCAGTCCATCAATTCTCTTATCGTCAGTCAACAGAAATCCCAGTTCTTTCTGGCTGATCAAAGTCATGGCTCTGATAAAAGATTCCGATTTTTCCTCCTTGCCCGGCTCATTCTGCAGCAGGTGAAGATAGAGGAGAATGCGAGCCTCACGGTGGTACACATTCCACTTACGGCATGTATCAGCCGCCTGTGAACAAATACTGGCTGCCAGAGGACCACATGACACCTTATCGTGTACGGCGAACGCAGTGTATGCGACCAGAGACAGAGGGACCAGTATGTTTCGCTGGCAGGCAAGATTCCATGCCAGCTTTAACTCCCGGACTGCTCCCTCAGGTTGTTCAGATAAATGTACGCGGACCAGAGCACAAAGAACCGGAGCCCATAAAGTAAGATCCCTTGATACCAGTGGTTCTGCACGTTCATACCAGAGACGGGCTTCCTTCTTGTGGCCAAGAGCCGCAAGGATATAGGACAAAAATGCAGTACATCCTGCATGGACGGAACGATTTGTTTTGCTGCTAATGGCCACAGCTTCTCTGAACCAGGTCACTGCCTCTGAATACTGATGCAGTTCCAGCTTTAAAACTCCCTTAAACAACAATATCCAGCCCAGCCGTTTTCTTGGATCTTTTTTGTGAAAAACTGAAATTGCACGATCAAGAATATGTTCACTTTCATCAAATTTCCCTCGTTCCAGATTGTAGAAAATCACCTTGGGAGCCATGAGATAACAACGTGCGGTTTGATCAAGGGGAAGGAATCTGGAATTGGCTATGGTACTGATGTGGCGCCACAGCTGATCACACTCATCAAACCGACATAATAAATTCAGGCCAATGGCCTTAAACATCATAGCCTCTGCCCGATACCGGCTGATAAATCGAGAACGCTCAGCCAGTTTTCCGGCCAGATCAACCCCTTCTCTCAAACGACCTTTCAGTAACAGAACTTCGCATAATCTGCAGCCTGATTCCAACCAGTCTTTGGAATTTGGGCGGGCACAGTCATGTGCCAGACTGAAGACTTTTACGGCCTCATCCAGGTTGCCAAGATACAGATGAGCATGTCCTTGAAGTATTGCCAGACGGGGATGTTTTAACAGAAGGGATTCGGGCAGTTGATCTGCCCAAAACAGCAATCGTTCATAGTCTTCCTTATTAAACCAGCTTTTATGATCGGCAAGGATCAGTTTAACTGCCGAAGACCAGTTCTCCAGTGCTATCATATGCACAAGAGCCTGATCGGTCAGACCGGAATTTTGAAAATAGCTAGCAGCTTTTTTATGCAACTTTTTCTTTGCCTGTTTACCAAGAATGGCTTCGGCACGACCATAAAAAAAGTTCGCATACAGCTGGGCAAAATGTGCACCTTCCGAGTCGTTTTCATCAGCCATCCGGTCCAGCAGAAAAGAATAAGAAGAAAATATTTCAATGAGACGTTCACGCGAAACCGGTAGAAACTTTTCCAACAAGGTATAATCAAAGGGCTGAAGCAGTGCAGCTGTACAGAGTATCCGCATAACTTCCTGAGAAAGGCCGGCAAGTACTTCACTTTGCAGGTAGTCAAACAGATTTTCCGGTGAAATGCTGTCCAGAAAGATTATCTCACCTTTTTCCCGAAACTCACAACAAAGCAAAGAGAGCCCTGCAGGCCAGCCACCAACCTTTTGTTCAATTTTCTGTGCGTGTTCCTTTTTCAGGCCGGGAATATTTTTTGACAGAAACTGCCAGATTTCATCACTGTCAAAATGCAGCTCTTTAACAGTGAGTTCCAGCATTTTTCCCTGAACCCGAAAGGTGGAAAGAGGTGAGAATTTCAACGGCGAAGTTGAGGCCAGAATAATAGAGACAAAGGAGGGAAGACGCTGCAGGAGAAGAGAAACCAACTCAGCCCATGACGGACGTTCAGCAAGAATATCACATCCGTCCAGTGCGAATACTGCCGGCTGGTCTCCACTGATAAACAGTTGATCCAGCAAATTATCAACCCTGTCCTTGGGTGATAATTTATTTATACTTTGATTTGTTCTATCCGACCCCAGATCACTGAAAACATCAGGCCAGAGTTTTGCAAATAAATATTCAAGTTGTCGTACAAAAATAGTGATGTCTGAACTGAGCTTTTTAAGATCAAGATAAGCGCTCTTTCCTTTGCGATGCCGCAACAGTTGATGGATCAGAAAAGTTTTTCCTGTTCCCGGCCCGGATGTCAGCATCAGCAGATTGCCATGTTGAAACTCCGGCAGAATATGATTCAGCAGCCTGCTTCTCTCCAACTCGACACATCTGTTTCTGAGAACAGGCCGGTATGCAGCTTCTTTTGTCATGTCATGGGTTCAGAGTCTTTAGACTATTACCAGATTCGATTCTCCTTGGGCACGTAGATAACTGAATAAGTTTACACGGTAAAATCGTGTAAGTAATCTGTCAGTAGAGAATGGTAATATTATCCTGATTGAAAAATTTACAATGTGTTCCCGTAAAAAGGAAAATTACAGGATCAGAATAAGACACATTCTTTTTTTTAACAGGTTACCATATTCTGTGCTTTAGAAAAAATGCTAATGGCGGCTTTTCAATGACAAGAGCAATACGACTTCAACACCAAAGTACTGATCGACGCATTTATGGACGTCACCCTCTTGAGATGATGGTCTATTTTTCTTTGCAGGATGGGGACGGGAAGTCGAGTTGGTTTGTGGGCCAGATGAAAGACGCAGGCATGGGTGGAATCAGAATAAGAGCCAACCGACCTGTGGCTCTACGACGGGGAAGCAAAATCAGTCTCCGTTGTCTGCTCAATCTCATCCCAAGCGACAGCGATCAAAAACCTGTCAAAATTGAGGGACAGATTATCTGGTACGATAGCTCCACCCGATATTTTGGTTTACAATATCAGTAAATTTCTTCCCGGGAAACACAATACGATAATCTTTTCCGTGCTCCAACCATCCGGTTTTAATTCATCTCTTTCATCCCAGATTTCATCATCGTTGTTTCAAAATTTAAGAAAAGTTCAATAATGAAATCACATGTTGTTATTGTTATAGTGGCAGTCATGATTACCTGCTTCATTACTGTTTTTGCCATTAAAGAACACAAAACTACTCTTTTACAATAACAACACGTTTCTTTCCCTTGAATACCATACAACAATACCATAACCGTATCGCCAGCGATCTGCAGGTTTCTGTCCAGCAGATTGTCACCACGGCAGAACTTCTGGCAGAGGGTGCAACAGTCCCTTTTATTGCCAGGTACCGGAAAGAAATGACCGGTTCCCTCGATGAAATGCAGATTGCTGCTGTCCGGGATAATATTGCCCAATTCACGGAACTGGACAAACGTCGCAATACTATTATCAATTCCCTCAGTAGCAGAGATCTTCTGACAGACGGGCTTACGGCCGACCTGCAGAAGGCCGACAACTTGGCGAGTCTGGAAGATATATACCTGCCATACAAACAGAAAAGAAAAACCCGAGCCACCATGGCCGAGGAAAAGGGTCTGAAACCGTTGGCACGCGCCATATTTACCGGCAGAGACAACGATATTGTTCTTTCTGAATTTGTTGACCGGGACAAAGGTGTGGCCTCTGGGGATGATGCTCTGGCAGGTGCAAGAGACATCATTGCTGCCTGGATCAGTGAAGATACTGCCATCCGTTCGCGACTGCGAAAACTCTTCAGTGATAAGTGTGTAATCCATTCCACTGTGGTGAAAAAGAGTCAGGAAGCAGGTGTCAAATTTCGCGATTATTTCAACTGGCAGGAAGAAGCTCGCAGAGCTCCCGGTCATCGTGTACTGGCAATGTTTCGCGGGGAAAACGAAAAAATTCTCAAATTGTCAATCAGACCGGATGAAGAGCTGGCATTGACCATCCTCGGCAAACGTTTTCAAACCAGGGGAAAATACGCACAGCAAGTGCAACTGGCGGTTGCTGAAAGCTATAAAAGATTACTTGGCCCATCCCTTGAAAAAGAGCTTCGCAACAATCTCAAGGAAAAAGCTGACAGAGAAGCCATAAAGGTCTTTGGAGATAATCTCCGAGAACTGCTTCTGGCACCTGCTCTTGGCCAAAAACGGGTTATGGCACTTGATCCCGGGTTTCGAACCGGTGCCAAGCTGGTCTGTCTGAACAGTCAGGGAAAACTACTGGATTTCACCACAATTTATCCCACCCATGGCAACAGGAAAGTGCAGGAGGCAGGTGAAAAGGTAAGAGATCTTGTCAAAAAATACAAAATTCAGGCTATCGCCATTGGTAACGGCACTGCAAGCCGTGAAACCGAAGCTTTTATCCGCGGCCTTCATCTTGATGATGCCATCCTTGTTACTCTGGTCAATGAAAGCGGAGCCTCCATCTACTCGGCTTCAGAAGTTGCCCGTCGGGAATTCCCTGACCATGATATAACTGTACGCGGAGCCGTATCCATCGGGCGACGCCTTCAGGATCCTTTGGCAGAACTTGTCAAACTCGACCCGAAATCAATTGGTGTCGGCCAGTATCAGCATGACGTAAATCAGGTAGAGCTGAAAAAAGGTCTGGAAGATGTGGTGGTGAGCTGTGTCAATAATGTTGGCGTGGAAGTCAATAGCGCCTCCCGTGAACTGCTCATGTATGTCTCAGGCCTTGGCCCGGTACTGGCTGACAACATCATCGCATATCGTGATGAACATGGACCGTTTTCCAGCAGAAAACAGCTCAAACATGTACCCAGGCTTGGAGCAAAAGCATTTGAACAGTGCGCAGGATTTCTGCGAATTAGAGGGGCTGAAAATCCTCTGGACGATTCTGCAGTACATCCGGAACAGTATAAAACAGTAACAAAGATGGCTGCGGATATTGGCTGCAGCGTCAGTGAACTGGTAGGAACCCCGGAGATGTGCAAGACAATCAATGTACAAAGATATGTCACAGACGCTCTCGGCCTGCCAAGCCTCAATGATATCCTGAGTGAACTCACCAAACCCGGACGTGATCCACGTGAAAAATTTGCATCTTTTGCCTTTGCAAAAGACGTGAACACACTTGAAGACCTGATCACTGAGATGAGGCTGCCTGGGATTGTAACCAATGTCACCCGCTTCGGAGCCTTTGTCGATATCGGAGTTCATCAGGATGGACTCATCCATATCAGCCAGTTAGCCGACAGATTTGTGCGTGACCCTGCTGAAGTGGTTAAAGCAGGACAGCAGGTGATGGTACGGGTGCTGGAAGTAGATAGTGAGAGAAAACGAATATCCCTTTCTCTTCGTGGACTTTAATGAACTGTCTTCAGGAATCCACCCGTCCGGGCAGCATCAGAATAAACGGAATTCCAGCAAGCCCTGCGACAGCACTAACGAAATATGCTGTCTGCAATCCAAACTGATCAGCAATCAGGCCGATGAGAACCACCACTGATGATCGAGCCAGAAAAGCAGTCATCATGAACATGCCGTTAGCTGTTGCCGGGCTGTCACCGGCATGTTCCTGAATCAGGGCGAGCATGACAGGAGTGGTGGACAGCAGCATAAAGCCGCAACCAAGCAGAGAAGCAATCCGGATCCAGTCGTCGCTGACCACAAAAAGCAGCACACTCAATGGCGCGCCAACCAGCGAAATTAGCAGCATCCGCCGCCGGCCAAGATAATCACTGAGCGATCCGGCAGTCAACACTCCGGCCACTCCTGCAGCTTCAAACAGGGTCAGGGCAATACCGCCCAGCCAGATATTTCCGCTCTGGCTCTGGATAAAAACAGGGAGAAAGATAGTCATTGAGCCATGCATGAAACTGCGTGCCAGCAGGATGAAAGTGAGGGGCAGCAGAACATGGCGCATGTTTTTAAATGTGGTAATGAGTGGAGTTTTCTTCCTGTGATTATGAAAGGAAAGATCCACATTCCGAAACCGCCTATAGAGCCACCAGGAGGCAGCAATTCCCACCACCATGATGGGCCAGAAACCTTCAAGCCCCATCAGTGACACAGCACCAACTGCGGTCAGCGGCCCGAGAGTACGGGCAAGTTCCCCGCCGGTCATGAAAAAGCTCATCCCCCTTCCCTTTTTTGTGCCTGCCATGCGGGCAATCATCACAGGGGCAGGCACATGAAACATGGCAACACTGATCCCAGCCATAAAAAGCAGGAGCATCAGTACTCCATAGCTCGGTGCCAGCCCGATCAGACTCATGGGAATGGCGGTCATCATGGGTGCCAGAATAACAAAATAGCGCAGACTGACCCGATCCGCCAGCACACCGATAAAGGGATTTAGCAAGGCGGGAAGCTGCATAACAGCCGACAGAAACCCAGCCTGAGTGAGAGACATGGACAGTTTTTCAATCAACAGAGGTAACAGAGGGGCAAGGAAAGACGAGTACACATCATGGACAAAATGACAGAACGAAAGCAGAAGAATTTCTGCAGCCTTAAACGGGGATTGCTCTTTATTTTTCAAAGTGTATATGTCGTGGTGTATGGAGGTTTCTATCTAGTAGGTGCCTGTCCAGATACTAGAGTGCCTCGAAAAATTAGCCACCACTAGTTAATATCAGGACGCCAGCTCATCCCTGACTCTTCCATCAATCGCTCATATACACCTTCGATATTCATTGGCAGCCATTCATTATAGTTTTTCAAATGACTGAACCGGGTCAGCTGTATATCTTTTTTCAATTGCGCGAGTGTCTTACCGGAATGAATGCCTTCAATAACAGAAGCATACAGTGTTTCCAGATATTCAAGGTAATTTCCCACATCCGTTTTTGTTCCAGTGTCAGCATGCCCGCCGATAAATATATCAAAATCAAGGTTCATTACTTCCCTGGTTGAGTTAATCATGCCCTGAATATCATAACTCCACAATTTTTGCCAGGGCATTCGGCCCACCACTATCCAGTCGACCACATACAGAACATTTTCAGGTTTAAACAGCATGCTGATTGATCCCCGGCCATCATTGGGACCGTGGTAGCGTAACTCAACTTCATTGTCACCCAGCGAGATATGCATTGTCTTCTGAAATGAGATATCAGGCAGCACTGTTTTCGCGCGTGTTAGTATAAGATCCTGTTTTGCCAGCTGACTGGAAATAACAATTGCCTGAGAATCTTTAAATACTTCTGTACCATAGACATGGTCGCTGTGGTTATGGCTGTAAACCACATACTTCACGGGAACATCAAACCGACTCTTTAATTCCTTTTTTAACCAGCCTGCAGCCTCATTGTTAAGAGGGTCAGTTATTAAAATTCCAGCGTCTGTTACCAGAAATACAGACCGATACCTGTCAGTGACAAACCTGTAGACATTGCCGCTGATATTCTCGATGTTGTAATTATCTGCAAAAGCAATTTGATTTCCGACAGCAACAGAGACAAACAACAAAAATAAGATCAGAGCGTTATTTTTTATCATAGCCAAATCTTCCTTGGAATATGTCCGCGGCACCGGCAAAACAGGTCATGGAACAGAGGTATCATCATTTTCTATGAGATCCTTCAGTGCCGCCTCTATGTCTGGAAAGTCAAAAACAAATCCGGCCCGTTTAAGAACTGCAGGAGAAACCCGCTGTCCCTCCAGAGCAATTTCCGCAGAGCCGCCAAGGACCATCTTTAGAATGATACCGGGAACTGGAAGTATGGCCTTTCGTTTAAATATTTTTGATAATGTTTCAGTAAGTTCCAGGTTTGTTACCGGCTTGGGGGAGCACATATTTACGACACCAGCTATAGACTTGTTTTCTGCAACAAAAAGAAGTGCGTTAACCAGGTCGTGCATATGAATCCAGGCAAACCATTGCCTGCCGTCACCCAGTTTTCCACCAAGACCGAAACGAAAAGGCGGGAGCATCTTGGCAAGTGCACCTCCCCCTCTGCCGAGCACTGCTCCGAAACGGGAGATAATTACTCTCGCCCCTTTTTCCGATGCAACGTCAGCCTCCTGCTGCCATTTCTTTGTAACTTCAACTAAAAATCCTGTTCCAGGAGAAAAATCTTCTGTGATTAAATAATCTCCGGAGTTTCCATAGTATCCCACTGCATTTGCATTAATCAGGGTCATTTTTTCCGCCCTGCTGGAGGGTATTGCCTCAACTGCCATACGCGTGGAAAGGATTCGGCTGTCCAGAATTTCTTTTCGCGAAGCCTTTGACCACCTGGTCATTATTGATCTGCCCACGAGGTTGATGATTACGTCAGCCTGACCGGCAATGTTCTGCCAGTCACCAGGTTTTAAAGGATCACCAATCAGAGGTTGTATTTGAGATGGCAAATTTTTAATTCGGGAAACACTTCTGGCAAGCAGGATAACTTCATGACCTTTATTAATAATGTGCCGGACCAGAGGTCCGCCGATAAAGCCAGTCCCACCCATTATGAAAAATTTCATTTTATCACCCCGTGGTACCTGATAAAAATCAGGCATTCCCCTTTCCTTTCATGAAAATATTCCGTTCTTTGGCAAAATCCATCATGCGCTTAATCGGGATTATTGCCCTGCGACGAATGGACTCATCAATAACTATCTCATTGGCACCGGTTTCCAGAACCTGCTTCAGATTCCGCAGACCGTTCATAGCCATCCAGGGACAACGCATGCAGCTTTTACAGGTGGCGCCAATACCGCCTGTGGGAGCTTCAAGGAATATTTTACCCGGTGCTGCCTGTTTCATTTTGTAAAAAATCCCCGGTTCTGTTGCCACAATGAATTTTTTCGCATCAAGCATCCTGGCCGCCTTGATAATAGCAGTTGTGGAACCCACAATATCAGCAAGCTCTATTACTTCCGCAGGTGATTCCGGATGAACCAGCACCAAGGCATCAGGATGCTGTCCTTTAAGCAGTCTTATGCCTTCAGCCTTGAATTTCTCATGGACAACACAGCTCCCCGGCCAGATCAACATTTGAACGCCTGTTTTGTTCTGCACATAAGCACCAAGGTGTTTATCAGGTGCCCAGAGAATCTTCTTTTTCTGCTTTGCAAGATGTTCTATAATTGGCAAGGCAATTCCGGAGGTGACCACCCAGTCTGCCCGTGCTTTTACAGCGGCACTGGTATTTGCATAGACCACAACGGTGTGCTCTGGATGAGCGTCACAAAATTCTGAAAAAGCCTCCACCGGGCATTCCAGATCAAGGGAACAGGTGGCTCTTGTGTCAGGCATCAGAACACGTTTCTCCGGATTTAAGATCTTTGCGGTCTCTCCCATGAAGCAGACACCGGCAACGATAAGAGTGGTTGCCGGATGTTCGTTCCCGAATCGGGCCATTTCAAGAGAATCAGCAACATAGCCGCCTGTCTCTTCAGCGAGCTGCTGGAGATCCGGTGATGTATAATAATGGGCAACAAGCACTGCGTCCTGTTTTTGCAGCAACTCTTTTATCCGGCAGATCAGGGCCGCTCGTTCTCCGGGTGCATAGTCAGCAGTCTGTACAGCCGCAAGAACCTGGGCCTCCTCAATAAGCTTTTCTGACACAATTGGAGCATCCATTGATAATTTTCCATTCTTTTTGCCTGTTGTAATCATATCAACCGTATTATCCCGTTGTTTGATTTATTCCCCCCCCTTTTGGAGTGGTAGAACTTTCTATTTTAAAAAGATAGTGTCACCGTGTGGGATTATCAAGGGATGTAGTAAAGAAAAAGCATGGAGTGGAGTGAACTTACATTTGTCAGACTGGTAACCTTCACAAACGTCAATCATGTATTTACAATTTCCCCCTTGTGCCTATAATACGATGGTGCAGGATGATGCAGGATGCGGAACACATGAAGAAAAAATGTAATGAGGAGGACATTCAATGGATGAAATGATCTGTTATTGCCATAACCACACAGCTGCTGATCTGGAAAAAGATGTTGTCAAACATGGCAGATCCACCATTATGGAGCAAATTATCGCTGAATCAAAAGCCGGTAATTGCAATTGCGAAAAAAATAATCCTAAAGGACGCTGATGCCTGGCAGATGTTCGCCAGGTGGTGAACACAGCATTGGCAAAAATTGGAAAAGTGACCCCTCCCGGCATACAGATCCTGTGATAATAAAAGTAACCTTAAAAAGGGGCTGCCATTTTTCATCTTAACCTGTCATTACTTCCCATATTGGCACAATGCTGATTGAATTAGCGCCCTGCGGGCGGGTTTGATTCCTTGCTGTATTTCATTGTTTCTTGGTAACAAGCCAAACAGTGCAAAACAGGCATAAACCCAT
>DQTH01000265.1 GCA_015662865.1 Desulfocapsa sulfexigens | reverse complement strand
GGGGTCTTTTTGTAGGGACACCCGCTATTATAGTGGCTTTTATGCTTTATTCTATTGTTTTAATTGAATTTTACACTATTCTTTGCAACACCCTTCTATAGTACCACAGCGTCCTTTTTCTTCCTTCTTTTTGTTTGGGTTGGATAAAACCTCCGTGCCAAACGCCTATGTGTTACAGGGTATTTCCTGGAAACGGACAGGAGAGAGACGTTGATGGGACGCTATAATCTGGAGAAGTAGGGAAAGGAAATCAAAGGCTGGCTGGTTCATACGCTGGTGGTGGATCATGATTCCGCTTTGTCCGCTTTGCATCCCGAGCTCGAGTTCTTTAAGGAGTGCTTTTAGTGCGATTTCAGGATCTTTTTCTTTCCGTGTGTGCAGGTCTATGTTGATATGCAGGTCGGGGAGGGCTGGAGGTGCAGGGGGGGTAGCTTTCAGACTCCTGGAGACTGCCTTAAACCTAAGTGCTTGCAGGCCCTGCAGGGTTTCCATGCTGCAGCGGTTCCAGGGTGGAGTGAAATATGGGGCAAAAGATTTACCCATGATTTTGGTCAAACGTTTTTTTCCATTTTTCAGATCCCGCAGTTGTTCGGCACCGGATCTGCCAGGGCCGAACTCCTGTTTCTTGCCGCTGGTTTCATGGTTTTTATGCAGCCATCCGTGCTGATGCCAGCACCATTGGGCAGTGCTTTGTCCTGTGAGGTTCTGCAATGACTGGAAACGCGTATCGGTCAGCCAGGTTGGCACAACTGCCAGGCAGAGGGGAAGATTATTGTCACAAAAGAGCCTGATCAATCGGCTGAATTGTTTTCCGGGCACACCGATGTCATCTGCCCGAAAAAAGACTTGTGACGTTCCAGTACCATTTGTAAGGCCCCTGTCAATGGCCATTTGCAGTCGTTGCCCCGTGTCGTGCGGAAGGTTTGTATAGAGTGTTGATATCATGATTGTCTGTTCCAGATCTCCGCGGTACAGCACAGTTCAGAACTGGTGGCAGCTCCATTTAAATCTGCCTTGCCTGGCTGTCTGTCCAGCTGCAGATGTGCTGTGATTCGTTCTGCAAACCGTATTGGATCAAGATCTTCTTTTTCCAGCAGGCCAAATGGAGATGTGGTGGAAAAAGCAGAAATCCGCATGCGTTGTTCACGGTTTTGCGCAAAAGGATAGAGTAGCGCAGGAGTACCTGCAGCAAGGAGGTTCATGCAGGTGTTGTAGCCGGCCATGGAAATGGAGAGGTCGGCGGCTTCCAGCCAGTCCGTAAAATCTGAACAAAAATTATGCACGACAAGTTGATTACCGGGAGTTTGTCTGAGTTCTTCCAGCAGTTTCACATCGCTGTATTTCCCCGTGAAAAGGTGGAAGTGGATGTTTGTTTCATCCTTTAAAATAACTGCTGCCTCTGCTGTTGCCCGTAACAGTTCAGAACCGACATTTCCTCCACCGATGCTAGCGATGAGCAGTTTGTCATGCTCTGATAATCCAAGTTTCCTTCGTATTGCAGTGCCTTTACCTGTGCTGCCTGGAGGAGGTGTGATGAAACCTGTGTATCTGTAGGGGATGGCAATGCTGCCAGTTTGAGAAAATGTTTTTTCAAGGGGAATAAAATCCGGATCTGAGTGAATCAGTAACCCATCAAAAAGAGTGTTTAGTACTGTGAGAACCCGTGTTTCATATTTTTGTTTATCTTTCTTTTCCACCAGGATATCCCTTAAACTGCAAAGACGGATACAGGGAGCCAGTTCACCGGAATCAATGCCTTTTAAAATGGGGTCAAGCTCAAATCTGAAAGCCTTTCGTCCAAAAGGGTAGAGCTCCACCAGAAAGATATCCGGCTCAAAAGAGGAAAAGAAATCATAAAGTTGCTGCCTGCGCCCATCTTTTACAGCTTCAAGGTTTCCCTTTTCCGGTTCACGGCAAGGAATAAGGCGCGAAAAATTCTCATCCATTTTTAGGCCGGGAAGCTGCAGAAAACGAACTTTTGTTTCAGGCAGGGTGACATCAGGGCCGCCGAGAATCATCACTGTTTCGTGATTTTCAGCCAATGCTTTACATAATTCAAGGCTGCGGTGAAAGTGCCCGATCCCAAGGACGTGCTGACAGTAGCAGGCAACCTTCATTTTGTTTTATATCCAGATGTTGGCAAAAGATTGAGTGGGCCCAGGGACAGTTTTTCTTTCATTGCGATCAATAGATGAAGTTGCCGCTTCTCCAGCAGTTTTTTTTCTTCAGGAAGGAAGGCTCTGCCGGCCAGGTGGTAGATAAGTGATTTAACAATACCTTCGTGGGAGACTATGAGAATCTGTTCTCCCGGAAACTGCTCAACCACTTCCTGAATAACTGGGAGAACTCGTTGTAAGACTTCTTTTCTGCTTTCTCCTTCCGGCGGACAGAAATCCCAGCCGGCTTTTACCTGAGCGGCTAGCTTCTCCGGCTGTTCAATTTCCAGCTGGTGGAATGTCTTTCCTTCCCATTGTCCCCAGGACTGCTCCCTTAAGGCGGCCTTCCAGATAACCGGAACCTGATTGTTATACTTTTGCAGGATACTTACGGTTTCCTGTACCCTGCCAAGATCGCTTGCAATAATCCGGTCGATTGTGCAGTCTTGTAGAAAAACGCCCCATTCATGAACCTGTTTTTTACCAGACAGAGAAAGGGGTGAATCCTGTCGACCCTGAATAAGTTTTTTTTCGTTCCATTCCGTCTTTCCATGGCGCAACAGAGCAAGAATTGTCTGCTCGCGGGAAAGAAATTCCTGTTTAAGAAATCTCCGCATGGCTCAATAATATTTTTTCAAATTGTAGATAATTGCTGTGCAGATCATGGTTGCTTCGAACATGTTCTGCCGCGGATTTCCCCATGGTTTTCCGCTGTTTTGTGTTTTTCAGCAGTTGCATAACTGCAGAACAAAATGCGTTTTTGCTAAAGGGTTCTGTGAGCAGTCCGGTTATTTCCTGTTGCACAACTTCCGGGATTCCCCCATTGTCAAAGGCAATGACCGGCAGGCCACAGGATTGGCTTTCCAGAAAAACCATACCCAGTGATTCT
Organism: Desulfocapsa sulfexigens; assembly: GCA_015662865.1. Lineage (GTDB taxonomy): Bacteria > Desulfobacterota > Desulfobulbia > Desulfobulbales > Desulfocapsaceae > Desulfocapsa > Desulfocapsa sulfexigens_B. Next base: position 7,377 of record DQTH01000265.1, on the reverse strand, counting down.
CTAATTCCCGGAAAGGCAAACAGATCTCCGCCTGAATAAAAGCGGTACATCGCTTCTCTGTTGATTCGACCTGCGAAAATTACTCGTCCGGGAAGAAGCTCTTCTGCTGATTTTACCAGAGTTTCCCGTTCGCTGCCATCTCCTGCAATAACTAGTTTGAAAGGGATATTGTCTGCAGCAAGCCTGCTTAGGGCATCCATCAACCAGAGGAGTCCCCGGGTTTTAACATCAGGACGAAACATGGCAGCACTGAGGATCACAGGTGTACTGCCTGCCGTCCATTCTTCGCGTATTTTCTTTCTTGCATTTAAGTCGAAACAGAATTGTTCGGGGAAAATACCCGGTTTGATGTAATTAAGACGGTCTGTTGGAACAATTCTGGCCAGGTTTTCCAGATCCACCTTCCTATTGCTGAACAGCTGGTCAGCGGCCAGCAGTCCATGGCGATTCAGGTAAAAACCGAGCTTACCCTTCAGGCTTCGGCGCTGTTTTGTGGAATATATACCCTGAAAGATATAGTAGGGAAGGTTGAATGTTTTGCAAAGTGCAGGGCCAAGGAGGTCAGGGGCCTTGTAATAACAGTGGTAAGTCAACCAGAGATCCGGAGAAAATTTACTGATGCGACTCGCAGCACTGATTCTTTCTTTTATTATCTGTGGGAAAAGCCAGGGTTTCAGGAAGATCCATCGCGATCGGAGCTTACTGGCGATGAGAACCTTGTGCCCCCGGGAAATAAGAAAATCATAGAGCCCGGTGGCGATAATAAGGTCCCCAGAAGGATTGGGGTGGCCAAGAGGTTTAAAAGGGGCATAGAAACAGATGCGCATGGCTCAGTGAGCAGTTTCCAATTCACGCGTAAGCTGTTTTGAGAAGATTTCACCCAGTTCAGCAACGAGTACACGGTTATCAAAATGCTTTCTGGTGTGTTCTGTTCCACCTTGAATGATGTTTCTTCGCAGATCTCTGCCAAGCAGCACTCTTTTTATGTTGTGAGCCATTTTTTCAGGCTCTCCGGGAGCTACTGTGATGCCGCTTTTTTCCTGAATCAGGATTTCAGGAATGGCAGAGACACAAGTCGACAACCCGGGAACGCCCATGGCAAGGCTTTCCACCAGAACATTTGGGATTCCGTCCCGGTCTCCATTTTTAGCTATCTCACAGGCAAGCACAAAAAGGTCACTTCGTTCAAACTGTTTGAGAACTTCGTTATGGGTTCTGGTACCAAGCCACTGGCAGCAGTCAGCAAGCTCAAGGTCTGTGATGAGCTGCAGAATTTTTTCACGATCATCTCCGTCACCAATCAAAGTATGATTAAATTGAAAGTTCTCATCCTTTAATATGCGAAGAGCCCTGTACAACGTTGGCAATCCTTTTTTCTCTGTCATTCTGGCAACCGTCAGCAGATTATATGGGGGAGTGCAATCCGAATGGTCGGTGACCGGCGAGAAAAGATCAAGATCTATGCCGTGATAGATGCAATGAATTGGAGTGTCTAGATCGCCGGCAATATCTTCAAGATATTTTCGGTTGTAATCCGTACACGTGACAACAAAGCGGGCAAGTTTGATTTTTTCCCTAAGTTGATCTTTGTTTGACGTGTAAATATCTTTTGCATGGGCTGTGAAGCTGAACGGTTTTCCGGACAGCAGGGATGCAAACATGGTCACAGAGGTAGGGGAATGGGCAAAATGACCGTGTAAATGGGCGATGGCCGGGTTGTCCAACAGATGCGAGTTGGTGAGAAAGCCGGCCTGAAGAAGGTGTTTGAAAGTGGCCAGTTTACCGGTTCTCTGATAGCGGGCAGCAGCAAGCAGCAGCCCTTGTTTAAAGAGCACTGGTCGCTTCACTGCCAGAAAAATATTTGGCAGTAATAAACGGGGAAAATCCAGCAGCAGTTCAGTTGGCAGATAATCAACCTTTGCCTGGATCTGTTTCACTGACTCGTGGCAGAAGGATTCCCGCGGGTGACGCATGGGAAACAGATGCATGTGAAACCCGAGTTTTTCCAAGAGAAGAATTTCGTTGGAGATAAAAGTTTCTGAAATGCGGGGATATCCTTTCAGGATGTATCCAAGGGTTGGTAGCGATGCTGCAAGATTCATGGACAGTCTCTAAAATGTTCCACTCTGGTGCGCATGGTCCCAAGGCCTGAGAGTTCAAAACCTGCCATTTTGCTTTTATAGTCTTTACTTTTGCTGAGGATAGTGAAAATTTTATCACGCAGCAATTGAGCTGATACTTCTTTCCAGGGAAGATAGTCGATTAATCCCTGTTCAGTTAACTTTTCAGCCCGTATCAGTTGTTCTTTCCTCGGTGTTTCCCTGGGAATGATAAGAGAGGGCGTCTGTTGACTGAAGATTTCACAAATAGTGTTATAGCCACCCATTGATATGACAAGATCAGCGGCCCGTATCAGTTGCTCCATTTGCGGATGAAAGGGGGAGGATTTAATTCCATATCGTTTCGCCCGGTTTTTTAATCGCTCCCGGCTGCATTTCGGCATGAAAGGGCCGGTAATCATTAGAGATTTAAAGGGTAGCGAGGTCGGGAAAAAGTCATGCATGGAAAGATAGTGATCCAGGAGTTCGCAGCCATCTCCTCCACCTCCTGCAGTGACAAGGATGAAGGTATCTTTTTCAAGAATCCGGTATCGTTGTCTTATTTTTCGTCGAACGTCCTCAGACCAGTGTTTTCTGGGAATATAGCCGGTAAAGCATATTTTCTTTTTAAGGGCTGCCGGAATATTGTATTCGACAATTGGGTCGTAGATTTCCTGATTTCCATAAACCCAGATTTCATCATAGAGTTCTTCCAGATAACGGTATACATCTTTTGTTTCCCAGTCTTTTCTTACAACAGGAGATTCATCTAGAATATCACGAAGTCCAAGCACTGTTTTTGTGGTGGGAAGCGATTTGCGGAACCATTTGAGGGTTGGAAGAACTTCGCGTTTTAATCCCAGAGGTTCTTTATCAACGATAAAAAGATCAGGCTTGAACGCCTTTGCCGTAGCAATGATAATGTTTTTTCTGATGTTCAGGGCCTGATTGGGATCTATGCGGATGGAAAGGGATTTATATTCGTCATTTGTTTTTTTGATCATTCCGGGGATGCGGACAAAATCCACCTGTTCTGGAAATGCGAAGCGCCCGGCAATCGGGGACCCGGTAAGGATGAGAATGTTTACTTCTTTCCCGGAAAGATGGCTGGCAATGGCCATTGACCGCCTGATGTGTCCCAACCCATAGGTGTCGTGGGAGTACATGAGGATGTTATAGATTGAGGTATCAGACATGACAGCAATAGTGCATAAAAAATTATTTTTGTATTATCACAGTCGGATATGTGATAACCGGAATATTGATAAATTCATAAAAAGTTAAAATCTAAGATGGAGAGTTTTCGAAGTCTACGCTTATCTATGAATCCATCAATATTAATAAATTACAAATTAAAGAAGCATCATAGACTGTTAATCTATAATTGCAGGCGAGGAAAGAAAAATCAGAACTCAGTCTCTTTCAGGGTGTCCAGATGAAGAAATTCTTTCAGGCTGAATCTGGGAATTTTGAAACAATCTTTAATTCCGGCCGGGGATAAATCTTCTCTATTTCCAATTTTTCTGGCAGGAACCCCTGCCCATATTTCGTAAGCACCAGGATTTTTGGTGAGAACAGATCCTGCTCCCAGTACAAACCCATCCGGCAGCACAGTAACCTGATAGAGGACTATGGCGGCGTCATGGATCCATACATCTTCTCCAATGTATTTATCCTGCCACAGAATGCCGTGTTGTTCTTCTACGGTATGAAGATGTTTTTGAGGACGATGCATGTGGTCGTGGGTGTATATCCTTGCTCTGGCACCGATCATGCACCAGGGACCAATATGAATGGAACCGGTATTATCAAGAATGGAAAAGCGACTGATGATAATATTTGTTTCGTGTCCGGGTGTGTTGAAGATATCAGGTGAAAGGAGCAGTCGACCTTTATTAATTTCAGAGTGCGGGCGACGTCTACATTCAGCAAGCGATGTTCTCAGTTCCTCTCTAGTTTGAGTGACTCGCCGGGGTTTCACTGAGATGATTTTTGAAAGGGATTATAGGATATAGGGTACGTGAATGGAAATTAGAAGCTCATTGTAAGCTTGTTGGTGACAATCGTTATTTCCTCGACATCCATGTATTGGGTACTTTCTTTGAACAAATCACCTGTATCCATGTAACCAAAATGGATTTCGTAGGCAAAATTATTAAGGAACTTGTAAGCAACACCCAAGTCAACCTCCCAGCCGATACTATTTGAATAGTTCGCCTGCTTCTGATCTATTGTCTCGGTAAATCCAAAAGAAGTGTGGAGGGTGATGTCAGAGGTTGGGGCGTAGGCTACTTTAACAGCAAACCCTTTCAGGTTTTCACTGTTTATGCCACGCAGCCCAAGGTTATACAGATCTCTTTCTTCACCAAGAATAGTCTCCATGGCTGCCGGAGATATGTAAAGGCTGCTGAAGCTGTCAGTCTTTGCAGTTGTCAGGTCGTAACTATTCGATGGACTACCGTTTGTAAGACTGTAGGATCTCAGTTTGAACTCACCTTTTGGGAGAATGCTTTCATCGGCCTGTGCATATGAGCCAAGGAAAACAAGACAACCGGCGAGGATTATGGTGAAGAAATGTTTCATTATTTAGTATTACAACGTCGCAAAAAATGAATACAATTATTTATACTTTTCTTTAAAGTAAGATTTTTTCCTGATTAAGTCAAGAATTAATTGACAGGAAAGGGGCTATGTGGTGTCCGGGAAAATCTTACAGGAAAATGGGTTTTGCTTTTCCATGGGAATTGTCGATTGCGGTAAAGAGTAAAGTACGATAGATTTGGAAACTTAATTGTGTAGTAAAAAATGGTATAGTCGCGTCTTATCTGAGAAAATCTTATGTGTTTACGTTAGGTGATTTATGAATGACTTATGGAAAAAGCTATCGTTGGTTTTATTTTGTCTATGTCTCTTCTCAGGTATAAGTTATGCCCAAGACGGACAGAGGAAGGAGATGGTGTTTTACCCTACTGACGTTAGTAAAGCAGGTGATTTGTCCTATTTGCGAGACAGTATCAGGCTCATGCTCGCCAGTCGTCTCTCTGCTTCAGGAGAGGTGCAACCTCTTTTCAAAAAGAAGGTGGGAAAAGGACAATCAGCTTTTTATGAAGTGAAAAGCAGACTTATCCAGAATATAGACAATGTGGAATTGTATGCTACGGTTCTATCTTCTGAGGCTGGTGCCCAGCCTGTGACTTTCCGTGCTGAGGTTAAAGATGGCACGCAAATAATGAAAGCACTTGATAAAGTGGTTGCGGACATCAATAAGTCGTTTTTTGGTGCAGAGGATACTCCTGCCACAGTTGCTGCAGGAGGAAATAGTGAAACCCGCAAGATAGATTTTCAAACACCTCATCCGGATCGCGCGGTAAGGAGAAACAGTGGCTATGGCCTCTCCATTATCCAGGATGGGGAAAATCTTGATTCTTCGGTGCGGGTGGAAGCATCGGGGCGTTACAAGAGTGCAGTTTTACAGATTGAATCTCAAGGAATGACCGCTGGAGATATTGATGGAGACTCCTATGATGAAATAGTAGTGGCCACCCATGCAAAAATTTTTATTTATCAGTTGCGTGATCGGCGGATTCAGCATCTGGATACCATTTCACTGCCGGGCGGCTTAAGGGTTCACGCGGTAAATGTGGCAGATCTGGATAACAATGGTTTGATGGAGATTTATCTCAGCAGTACCAGAAATAAAGAACCCCGATCTTTTGTTTTGGAATGGAGTCCTTCAGCTGGAGTTAAATGGTTGTATAAGGATGTGCACTGGTACCTCAGACCTCTTGATATCCCCGGCGAAGGGTTTGTGCTTGCCGGACAGCAAAGTGGTGTGAGCGGTATGACACAACCGGGAATTTATCGAATGCATTTCCAGCCGGGAGAAAATATTAGCGGTGGAGAACGTCTACCAGTTCCAAAGCCGGTAAATCTGTTTGATTTTGTTTTTGCCGACCTTGATGGAGATACTGTTGCCGAGGTTGTAAGTATCAGCAGAAAAGAAGAGTTGCTGGTTTTCGGCGCTGATCTGCAGCCGCTCTATACTTCTCCTGCCGGTTTTGGAGGACGTGAACTGGGGCGGGAGTTTACTGCTCCTATTCGTCTGGTTGCCACTGATTTTAATAACGATGGCAGTGATGATATTCTGATTGTTGATAATGAACTCTACTCACCAAAATTGTTTAATAAAACTCGCTTGTATAAGAATGGACAAGTTCGTGGACTGCAGTGGGATGGAATGGGTTTTATGGAAGTATGGCATACAAATCTGTTTCAGAATGCAGTAATTGATTTTCAGTTTTTATCATCAGTTGGAACTGAAAAAAACAGTGCAGCTGTTAAGGGCCGCCTGTTTATCGTGGAGCCGGCAAAGGGCGATTTACTCGAAGGTTTCTTTCTTGGGATCAGAAACAGCCGATTATCTGTGTATGGAATGGATTTCATTCCAAAAGAGAACTAAACAGAATAAAATATGTTGCGGGCGGTATAATTTTTTTTACTTTTTGTGAAAAAAACTTGACAGGTTGCTCTGGTACAGATATTGTTGAAGGAATTGTTTAGTGGATACGGTTGTTTTGTCACCTTTGACAGGCAACTAAGATAACGCTCCAGTTTTTTTTGGGGTGAACATTTAAGGAGAAGAAAGAGATGAAAAAAGTAATTTGCGTTGCTGCTGCTTTTTTGATGGTTGCTGGCGTTGCGACTGTTGCTTCTGCAGAAGTAAGTCTGAGTGGTAGTGCCCGTGCTCGAATCAGGTACAATGACGATGGCGTTAAAGACGGCGTCGACAAATGGGATTCCCGTCTGCGAATCAAAATCAACGCAACCACAGAAGGTGGTGGCTATGCCAAAGGCCGAATCCGTTTGCTTGACGGAACCTGGGGATTAGGGAATGATTACACACCTACCGCTAAAGGTGATGGCAATGTATGGTCTGATTACGCGTTTGTTGGTTTCAAGAAAGGTAACATTGATGTTGCTGCAGGAAAAATGCCAACAGCATTCTCTGCCTGGTTTTCAGACGATGAGCGCCGTGACCGTTTTCGTGTAAAATATACAGATGGCGGCCTGCTGCTTGCTTTCACCTATGATAAAAGAATATATGAATTCAAAGATACAAGTGAAACCATAGATGTTCCTGTTGCTACCTTGGAAGATGGAAGTGTTCTTTCAGTTCCAGTTTCAGTTGATGGTACTCCACTTGGTGGAGACAAGGATGTTTGGGGAATTTCCTACACCCAGAAATTCAGTGATACCTTCAAAGGTGGAGCTCGTCTTG
>DQTH01000072.1 GCA_015662865.1 Desulfocapsa sulfexigens | reverse complement strand
TTTCCCTTTTCTTGAAGATACTGCAAATCTTGACCCATTCGATAACGAGTGACCACAATATGTGGTATGTGCTGGAGTTATATGCATACCCCAGAATTTTAATTATGCCTTGTCGAAAATCTAAACCTAACAGATATGCATTCGTTGGTATTCTGCTGAACATTCTAGTCATATTAATAGTTGCATCGCCTTTAATCGCAGCAGCAGACGATTTATTGACTGTAAAAGTGGAGACTGTTATTGATGGCGACACGATCAAGGTGCGCTACAGGGGACAACGTTTTCTTGTGAGACTGTGGGGGATCGATACACCCGAATATCATCAACCATTTTCAAAGGTCGCTAAAAAATATACCGTTGACCTTGTGAAAAACTCTACTGTGCGTCTGAAAAAGAAAGATTGGGATAAATATGGCAGAATGGTTGCCATTGTAACCATGGAAGACGGCAGATGTCTAAATGAGGAGTTACTCAAGGCAGGCTATTCCTGGGTGCATATCTATTACTGCAGGGAAGCAATCTGTGACAAGTGGAAGGAGTATGAAAAAGGCGCCCGTCGAAAAAGAATCGGGCTCTGGCGTGATAATTCACCTGTTCCACCGTGGGTTCATAAAAGGAAGCAGATGAGAAAAAAATGGTAAATTTCGCTTTCTTCAAGGAACGTTTAAGCATGTAAAGGAATCGTTATAACACAGAGATTAGTCTGGTCCTTTTCTCTGCTTATGCTTAAAGTACCTCCAAATGTTTGCAGGAAATCAACGCAAAAAGTCATGTTGTGCCAGGGTCTGCCAGCATGATCACCACTGTTCATAATATTCGTGTTTTTGGGAGCACCATTGTCACGAATTGACACACAAACCGTATTGTGCAACAAGGATTCATCGTCCAGAATTATCTCTATCTGTTTTACCCCTGACTGGCTTTTCTGAAATCTGGTGTTGAGAGAAACTCTGCTGCTTTGTAGTGCAGATAAAATTACCAACTGTAAATCGCTGACATGATGATTTAGAGTAAAAGCCGGATCGCAAAGGGAAACAGCTAATTCAATTCCGTCATTTTTGAATGTTCCGCGAACCAGTGTTTTAATTTCATCAAAAATATCGTCCAGAGATAATATTTTTGCAGTGGCATTTGCACTCCCGCTTGTGAAATGAACCATTCGGCTAAGGAGTTGTGACATCTTTTTTTCTTCGGTAAAGAGCTTATGCAGCAACTGTCTGGAATCATCATCCAGATGCAGATCATTACCAAGATCCAGAATTGCCTGAGTATAGTTAATTGCTCCATTGGAGATATTTGTCAATTCATGGCTTAAGCCTCCAAGGAGATGACCAATACTGCTGTACCGATAGAGGCGTGAAAGTTCTTTTGTATCTTTTTTGTTATTTCCTGTTTTGTTTTTCTGTTCCAGCGGCTGACTTGCCAGTGTTTCAATGGTTTCATGAAGTGTGAAAAGAGAAATTGAATCAGTCTCCTTTGGAAAAAGAGCACGGCAGTAGTGAAGAATGGGAGTCGTAATATATCTATTTATTACGAGAAGCATAATAGAAACCAGGGCAATCATAATTGTCAGAAGTCCGACAAATGCCTGATGAAGTCCAAGTAACTGCGTCTGAGTATACCTGCTGATCAGCTGGTGGAAGCCGTTAAGTTTTGAGTTAATTCTGCGCAGTTGTGCTGAAAATGTTCCAAGCTGCTCGGCAGTAAGCATTTTTTCATTATTTTGAATGCTTCTCAGAGATACAGTTACATTAACAAGATCCACCTGGCTGATGAAGGAGAGTTTGAATTCTTCAGGAATCAAAATGTCATCCAGAATTTTTTTTAAGTCAATGTCCAGGCCCTGAATTTCTTTTATCAGTGCACTGCTGTTAAGCTTTTTTTTGCTGAGAAGTGTTTCGTTTATGTGTTCCTTTATTCCGGTAAATTGAAAAAGAATCTGCTGGCTTGTATCAACAAGTTTTTCACAATGTGTATAGAGGAAATATTGTTTGGCCGCAAGGAAGATAACAACAAAAAGAAGTGCTATGGTTATGACCGTAAAAAGAGAAAAAATCTTTTTCAATGAAAGTTTTGAAAGAATGTTTTTCATCTCTTTACCCTGTTGTTTTGAATGAGTAATGGAAGTGGGGCAAGCTCTCCTGCAGGACCAGAAGAGCTTGCGCCTGATAAATACTGCTACCGTTCAGTTTCTATTTTTCACCTTGCCATCCATAGACAATGGGCAGACGGTAAACGATAAAGCGGTAAGTCAAAAAGTAGAGAGAATAGATCGTTACAGTTATCCAGACCTCTTTCCAGTGTGGAATTTCCTGGTACATTTGCCAGTTGTAGCAGACAAGTGCGGTGTTGAGTCGATTCCAGATAATTCCAATTACTGTGATAAAAGCACCTAGTCTAATCAGTGCAACCCATTGATTTCTGATACCCACAGCAAACATGAACATAGGCAGAACAACACCAACGCCCAGTTCAAGCATGTAGTAGCTTCCCCATCCTGTAAGCAGATATGCCCATTCCTGATCATGAGCAATGGCCACAAGCTTGATAACCAGGTAGGTGATCATGGCATAGGAAGCACCTTTGGCAAGACCAATTGTCACATAGTCAAGATTGTCCTTGAAACCATCATCGCAACGCCATCCCATAAAGTTTTTGATGAGTGTTGAGGAAATGATGACCATTGACAGACCAGCAAAGATGGATGAACAGAAATAATGAATCCATTGGAAATTAACAGACAGCCACAGCGGGTGAACCTTTGCAGGCGCATAGGTGAATAGGGCGCCCAACGCACCCTGGTGGAGAGTCGAGAGAATGATACCTGAAATGGTGAGGCCAAGAACCCATTTACGGATTATGCGTTTCCCCTGGAGCCAGCCAATCCATTCAAAAAAAGCAGGAAGAACTTCAGCAACCTGTACTGAAAGATAGGTTGCAACATGCCAGGCCACAAGAAAAAGTACTGCAGCAGGGCCCAGGGAAACAAACATGGGGTAGGGCAGACGCCACGGCATGCCAAGATCCACTTCCAGGAAGATTACCGCAAAGAAGTAACCAAGCAATCCATTTAACAGAGCCAGGCGTTCAATTGAGTGAAAATCTTTTCTGCCAAACAGTTCAACAGTTGTTCCCAGCATAAATCCTGATGCTGAAAGTGGAACCATGCCAAACAGTCCAAAGCCAAGAAAAAGACCCCATGGATAATCATTGGATGAATGAGTTACCCAGCCAAGACCGAAGACATAGCGGCCAAGGATAAGAGGAATGCCAATGGAAAAAATGGATATCATCAGCCAGTTTACAGGATTTCTGAAAAACTGTTTTTTGTATTCATCAATGCTTAGTCCCAGCCAGAGTTTTTCCTTGATTGTCCACTCTGTTCCGTCTGCTTTGAGATGATCGACGATTGGAATTTCAGGTCTGTCTTTAGCAAAGAGTTTCATGCCTGTCCCTCCTTCTCATCGTTGTTGTTTCTGTCTTCTGCTTCTTTCATTTCTTTTACCTTGTCTTTTCTGGTGGCCAGTAGATGAAAACCCACGAAAAGACCGGGCCAGATTGTGAGAACCATGGGTACAATACCGAGAAATTCTTTAACAGAATTAAGGATCGGTTCTTTCGGAACGTGGGTGTCAAAGCCAACTTTGTCAAAAGGTACATCTGAGATATACATCCAGGCAGTACCACCGACTTCATGTTCGCCATAAATGTGATCCACATATTTTCCTGCTTTCTGTTGAATGCGCTGCTTACCCATTTTCAAGACATCAGTGCGCTTACCAAAAGTTAATGCTTCCTGGGGACAGGCTTCAACACACGCGGGCGGCTTACCATCTTTCAGGCGGGTGTCGTAGCAAAAAATACATTTCATGATTCTTGGTTTAAAAGCACTGGAATATTTAAATGTCGGAATATAGAACGGACAGGCAATCATGCAGGTTCTGCAGCCAACACACACCTTGGGATTATAGATTACTGCGCCTTCCGGGGTTTTTGTGTAGGCATTGACAAAACAGGAGGTTAGACATGCCGGCTCTTCGCAGTGATTGCACTGTATCTTTCTGAAAAGTGGATGGTCTATTTCGGGCACGTCGTAACGATTAACAATAGTATAGGCTGTTTCATCAGTGCGTCTCTTTTGGCCGTGATGCATTTCATCAAATACAGAAAAATCATCAAATGGTTTTGCAGGCTCAGGAAGTCCCTGTTCCTTGTTACATGCTGCCTCACAGGACCTGCATCCGACACAGCGGGTAAGATCAACCAGAACACCCATTCCATCTGGATACCCTTCAAAACTATGAGCTTCTGTTTTTTTATTTTTGAGTACTGCAGCACTTGCTGTGGCAGCAAGTCCGCCTTTTAGAAAGTTTCTGCGGTTAAGTAATTGTTTCATTTTTTTCCTCTCTTGAAAACTGTCACTTGGGATCTGTCAGTGCTCATGGCCTGAAGATGCTGTTCCTTTTGCAGGAGCATATGATCCTGTGTTAAATCTCTTTTCTCCAGCTTCTGTCATGGTATGACACTCCTGACAACCGGTGGGGCCTGATGTGATTTCATGACATCTCACACAGTTCAGGTGAAATGCTCCTTTGAGGCCTGGTTTGTCAAAGTGGTACAGTTCTGGATTTTCAAGTGTTTTCAGATAGGTTTTGTTGAAGCGATCCGCCTCATGGCATTCGCTGCAGCTGACAATATCATTTTCGTCATGGCTATGGTGACAGCGTCCACAATTTGGATCTACAACTATTTCTCCGGTTGTCTGGTGGTGACATTCCTGACAACTTGCATATTCTGAATGCATGAGATGATCAAATTCCACCGGACCGTATAAATCGGACATGGTGTCAATGGTTACTGACTCAGGAGCATCTGATGCATCCATACACCAGGTCTGGGAAGGGACTATGAATACAGTGCCAATCGCCAGAGCAAATGCTGTCCTCACTATTTTTTTTCTTGTACGCATTGTGTTTCCTCCTTAAAAATTATTACAAAATATCAGGCTAATCCTGTCATGAGTGTTTTTGTTTGTTCAGACCTCCTTACGTTTATTCTTGAAGTTTTCTTCAATTTTTTTCTCATTGATATAGCAGTGATGAACGATATCCATTTCTTCCCCGTCAACGGTTTCGTTCACCAGCAGGGCTTCAGCCAGTTTATGTAGAAATTTATTATGTTGTGTAAGGAGTTCAGTAGTCTCTTCGTAACACTGTTCGATGAGTTTTTTTGTTTCAGCATCAATCAGTTGCGCAGTCTTTTCGCTGTATGGCTTTGTGGCAGTGTTGCCACCGAGAAATCCATCCTGTTCATGCATGTAGGCAATTGGGCCAATGTTTGTACTCATGCCGAATTCACATACAAGTCTGCTTGCTATTGCTGTTGCTGTCACGATGTCGTTACTGGCACCAGTGGTCTGATGATTGAAAACGATTTCCTCAGCGATACGTCCTCCCATGAGGATTTTGATTCTGTTGATCAGGTATTCGCGGGAATAGGTATACCTGTCATCAAGGGGGACCTGCTGGGTTAGGCCAAGAGCCTGGCCCCGAGGTATAATTGATATTTTTGTTACCGGATCGGTCTCTGGCAGGAGCTTGGCTGTTATGGCATGACCAGCTTCATGATATGCTGTAACCCTTCGATCTTTTTCATTGATAACGAGGTTTTTACGTTCAAGACCCAGGCTGATTTTATCTTTGGCTTCTTCAAAATCTGAAAGCTCAACGCCATTTTTATTTTTTCGGGCAGCCAGAAGAGCAGCTTCGTTAACAAGATTGGCGATTTCAGCGCCACTGAAACCGGGAATGGCCCTTGCGATTTCAGAGAGATTAATACCGCGTGCAAGAATTATTTTTTTTGTATGAACTTCAAGAATTTTACGTCGTCCCTTAACATCAGGAAGGGAGATAGTTACCTGCCGGTCAAATCGACCAGGGCGCAATAAGGCGGGATCAAGAATGTCAGGGCGGTTTGTCGCGGCAATAATAATAACTGTCTGGTTTGAATCAAAACCATCCATTTCAACAAGAAGGGCGTTCAGTGTCTGTTCACGTTCATCATTGGAACCGCTGGCATTACCACCACTTCGTTTACCGCCGATGGCATCAATTTCGTCTATGAAAATGATGCATGGTGAGTTTCTTTTCGCTTCTGTGAATAACTCTCTCACACGTGAAGCACCAACACCCACAAACATTTCAACAAAGTCTGATCCACCGATTGAATAAAAAGGAACAGAAGCTTCCCCTGCAATTGCCTTGGCAAGCAGAGTCTTGCCTGTTCCCGGAGGGCCCTGAAGCAGGACACCCTTTGGTATGTAGCCGCCAAGGGTCGAGAATTTATCAGGGTGTTTCAATGACTCTACAATTTCTACGAGTTCTGTTCTGGCTTCGCTTATTCCTGCAACATCATTAAATGTCAGATTGGTGGAGGTGATGGGATGGAATGAACTGGATTTTCCCCTGGTGAAGCCGGATTTGTCAGATTTCTGCATCCTGCTGAAGATCAGGTATCCGCCAAGGATAAGAAATACAGGGACCATGGACTGCATGAAACCTGCTAAATTTTCGACATCTTTTTCAGCTGTAACTGGAATTGATTTCCCTGCGATCAATGGCAGTATTGATGGAACATCAGGTATAAAAGAACTGAACTCACGCATACTGATGTCTTCACCTTTAACAAACCCTCCTTTCAGATGTAATGTTATGATTTTATCTGTTTGCAGCAACTCAACAAACTCTGTGTAGGATATTTCGTTGGGGGTTGTTTCGTGGAGATACACATTGTATCCAACAACCCCAAGAAATGTGAGGAGAAGAATGAGTAAACCTGTTTGAATTTGTGACATAATTTTATCCTTTTACAGGTTTGGAGGTGATGCTTTTGTAGGAAAGTGATTTCTTTTTGATCACCCCTGATAAAAGAAGGTCAAATACCGCTCCATTGTCAGGAAGCATTTCCGCATTATTGCGAAAACAGAATTCATCGAGATAGAGTTGCAGGTGTTTTGCTATCACACCTCCTCTGTGGATCTTGTTCAGCCAGATTTCGAAACTTTTTAAGATGTCCCGAGTCCTAAATGTGGATTGACTTGTAATGGTGATAAAGCTTTTACTGTCTATTTTTTGATAAGCTTCAAGGTCTGGAAGGATGAGAGATGAACCTGGAAGGATATGGTCTGTTGAAAAGTTTTCTACAGATTCCCGGTTCAGCGCATCAATGGTCTGCATTTTTATTCGACCGGTGATGCCAGCAGGCATTATGATCTCTGCTGCAGCAAGTATGCTTGCCTTGGCCTTTGATTCTCCACCAAATGATATTGTATCGCTTGAAATTTCAACGGTTCCCTGACATGGTCTGTTGTCTGTCTGTGCCATAGCCATTCTTAGCTTTTGCAGCCAGGTCCATGCTGTCTGATAACTGGAGAGTTTAAGTAATCTCTGCAGATCCTTGGCACTGCGGCCTCCTTCATTTGAGCTGAACCACAAAATACATATGAGCCATTGAGACAGAGATTTCTTGGTTCCATGCATGATCGTGTTGGTGGTGATTGAAGTCGGGTGACCACAATGGCTGCAATTCATCGTTTTTGCGGGAAGTTGATCCTTATTTAACCAATTGCAGTAAGGACATTCAAAGCCGTGTGGCCAGCGTTTGGAAAACAGGAACTGCAGACAGGCTTCCTCATCGCTGAAGAGTTTTCGAAATCCATCTGCTGTCTCAGGTAAGCTATGGTTAGTGAAGTGAGTTACCTGCATTTTATCTCCTAAGATTTTGGCACTTATCCATATTAATTTGAGATATTGCACATATGGTGCCATTGAGAAGGAAATCGGACTGGATTGGGTAACTTACTGAAAAATTAGCGTTTATTGACAAAAACCAGTGGTGTGTAAGATGTGAAGACAGTTGAAGAATAAGCAGTAAAGATAATGCTGAAGCAGGGATGTTTGGTAATGTGGTAATTATATCAGAAGGTTATGAATGTGCTTTGTTGAAGAGAGGTTGAAGGAAGGGGAGGCAACATGAGTGTAGTTCTTGCTACACTTATGTTGCAACATAAGTGTAGCAACAGCCGTATTGGGATGGGATCAAAGGTCAAATGTTGTCAGGTCAATATTCAGTTCTTTTAATTTCCGGTAAAGTGTAGAGCGGTCTATGCTCAGCAAGCGTGCAGCTTTTGCTTTGTTGCCGCCACTTTTCTTTAAGGCAGCAATTATTCTGTTTTCCAGACTGTTTTCAAGGCCGGTATTGGAAAAAACCGGTGCATTCTGATTCTGAAATTCATTCTTCTGTTGCATGGGAGAGAGTACAGGTTTGGCCTGATACAGTTGCTGGTGCTGAACTTCAACAGGAAGCTGTTCAACAGCAATTGTAGATCCGTTACAAAGAACACAGGATCTTTCAATCACATGTTCCAGTTCCCTGATGTTTCCAGGCCACTGGTATGTTGATAGCAGTGTCATGGCCTGGTCTGAAATGCCGGTGATGGGTTGACCCATCTGTCTTGCGTATTTTTGAAGAAAATGGTTGGCAAGGAGCAGTACATCACCATTTCTTTCGCGGAGGGGTGGGAGAATAATATCAATGACTCTCAACCTGAAATAGAGATCTTCTCGGAATTTTCCCTGGTGAACCTTTTCAAGCAGATTGACATTGGTTGCTGCGATAATTCGTACATCAACCTGTATGGCCGTGTCTCTTCCAACAGGGTAAAATGTTTTTTCCTGCAGGAAACGAAGAAGACGGAGCTGCATCATTGAGGAAATATCGCCAATCTCATCAAGAAACAGCGTTCCTCCGTCCGCCTGCAGGATTCTCCCCATCCGATCCTGGTCTGCACCGGTAAAAGAGCCTTTTTTATGACCAAAAAGTTCGCTTTCTAGAAGGTTTTCAGGGATTGCAGTGCAGTCTACTTTTATTAATGGACGGTTCTGACGATGGCTCTCAAGATGCAGAGCTTCTGTTGCCAGTTCTTTTCCGGTACCACTTTCCCCTGTAATGAGAACTGCGGAATCCACCTTGCCGACGTTCTCAATCATGGTATAAACTGTCTGCATGGCAGCACTGGCACCAATGATTCTGTGAAAAATTGATCGCTGTTTGGATGAGCTCTGATCAACAATGGACATATCACGAATGACAATTACCACGCCATGAAACCCGCCTCTGCCATCTTCAAGGGGTGAAATACAGAGACTCACAACTTTTTGAGTCTTTGCATCAGAGCTTGAAAATTCCACACGATGTTCTTTAATTTCTATTCCTGAGCGTAAGACTTTTTCAGCATCTGTTTTAAAAAAACATCCGTTTGGATCAGTACAGGCAATGGCCAGGTTTGCACCTTCCTGAACAGCAGGGTTAATGGCTCCAAACAATGAACGTGCCGATTGATTCATTTTGACGATATTCAGGTTTTCATCAATGGTCATGATACTATCTGAGACGCTTCTGAAAAGCGTGTCGAGGTAGCTCCTGTATTTTTCTTTTTCCTGTTCAGCCTTTTGCTTTTGCTGTTGCAGGCTGTACTGCTGGAGTGCCAGACGTGTGGTTTTCAGAAGCTGTTCTTTTTCAACCGGTTTCTGTATATAATCAAAAGCTCCAAACCGTAAAGCCTCAGAAGCTGTATCTACCGTGGGATATCCGGTTACCATGATAACAGGACAGGAGATATTTAATTCACGAATACGTTTTAATAAATCAATGCCTGAGCTGCCGCCAAGAACAATATCACTTATTATCAGGTCAAAGGATTGTGTTGTCAGTTCAGCCACTGCTTCTTCAAAGTTGGAGGCTAAAATAACAGGCCCATATCCTTCTCGTTTGAGAAAAATCTTGAACGTATGCCGCAGGGATTCTTCGTCATCAATAACCAGAATCGGAATGTCAGTTTTTGAAATGTTTTCCATTAGAGTTCCTGCATTTTGTAAAGTGCTTTTTGTTTTTTTTGTTTTATATCAGGAGAATGTCGTAAGATCCCTGAATACTACCACCGCGCCGGTAAGTTGCTTTCCTTCAATGATAGGTGTGGAGTTATATTCTACCGGGAAGCTACTGCCATCCTTGGTCCAGAAGATATCATCAGATTTAAAGTGAACCTGCCCGTCTTTGCATGCCATGAAAATAGGACAATCTTCCTCTTTGTATGGAGTACCGTCAGAATGGCTGTGATGAATTAGTTCATGATGAGATTTTCCGATCATTTCTTCTTGTGTCCAGCCAAGCATAATGGCAGCAGCCTTGTTCATGAAAGTAACATTGCCGTCTATATCAAGTCCGAATATTCCTTCTCCTGCTGAATTTACGATGAGATCGAGTTGTTTTTCCATCTTTTTCGCTTTGCTGATATCCTTGAATACGACCACTGCGCCTGACAGCTGGTCGTCATCAAGCAGCGGAGTGGAAGTGTATTCAACAGGAAAGCTTCGGCCGGATTTAGTCCAGAAGATATCATCATTTTCAAAGTGCACATCACCATCTTTATAAGCCATGTATATGGGACATTCTTCAACAGGAAAATTTTTCCCGTTCTTTCTGGTGTGATGAACAAGGTCGTGATGAGACTTGCCAATGAGTTCTTCTTCACTCCAACCAAGGAGTTCAGTGGCTTTATGGTTGGAAAACGTAACGCTTCCATGGGTATCGATGCCAAATATTCCATCACCTGCAGAATTTAAAATGGTCTGCAAACGTTTTTTAAGCTTTACTGCATCGGTTTCAGCCTGTATGCGTTCGGCAATCTCCCGGTTCAGAGAACCATTGATGACAGCCATTTCAAAAGTCTTTTTTTCCACAGCTTCATCCAGGCTGGATTGAACATCATCCAGTGTATCTGTGCAGGTGGCGAGCTTCTTCTGGAGAATTTGCTGTTCCCTGGTACAGTTGTTTGAGGCATTCAGAAAAAGGTATATGGTCATGCCATAAAGAAAGAGAATAACCACAAGAGACCAGAGAGTATAAGGGACAAACGAGGGGATACAGGCCTTGTCACCAATTTTAAGATCAAGAAAGTATAAGACTGCAGCTGCGAAGAAAAATGTCAAAGAGAGCAGAAGTGATGATCTGAAGGTTCTGGTCATTGAGTTCTCCTTATGGTTCAATGGTGGGCAAATCAACGATGAGAGAGGTGGAAGAGCCTAGTTTACTTTTGATTCTAAGATATCCTTTGTTGTCCTGAATAATGCCGTGACTGATGCTGAGACCGAGTCCTGTCCCTTCACCCTTTGGTTTGCTTGAATAAAATGGATCGAAAACCCTATCGATCAGATCCTGTTCAATGCCTGTGCCATTGTCAGTGAGTACAAGACGAACAAATTTCTTTTCACCATGCTGCACCTGGCTGCCGGTGATTGTTAGTTTTTTCTGAGGGTCCTGGCCAGTGAAACGGTCATTTAATGCGTATCTGGCATTGGAAAGGATATTGAGTAGAACCTGCTGTATCTGTTGACTGTTGCAGTATACTGGAGGAAGGTAGCCAGGAAGTTTTGTGTCCAGCAGGATCATATCTTTCTTGAATCTGTGGCTGACCAGCTCAAGACAACTGTTAAGGATTGTTTGTATGGATACGTCCTCTGGTGACTCCTCGTGCCTTCTGGCAAAATCGAGGAGATTGGAAACAATGGAGGCAATCCTTTTTCCTTCCTTTATGATTCGCTTAAGAAGATCAGGCGATTCAGGGCCATCAGGTGCATCAAGTATGATCTGTGCATAATTAATTATGCCATTTATGGGGTTGTTCACCTCATGGGCAACACCTGCCGCAAGCTCGCCCACTGATGCGAGTTGTGCTGCCCGCATGGCTTCCGCTTTCATTTTTGCCTCTTCTGTGAGATCTCTTGCCACAAGAAGTGCTGCTTCCTGGCTGCAGTTCTTCATCTGTAATGGACTGACTGTGAGAAGATAGTTTCCATGGAGGCCGCGAAGTTCTGTCTCAAGGATTCTGCTTTGTCTTGATCGAATAAGTTTTTCAAGGGGGCAGGGTGCTCCTTCTGCTCTGCCCAGATGCAGGATGTCACAGATTTTATGGCCGACGACTTCTGATCTTGATTTTCTTGCAGCGGTAAATGTAGCAGGATTTGCATCAAGAATTACGGAATCAGTGGATACAAGAAGAGCAGGATCCTGAATTGCTGAAAAAATGTTTTCCCACTGGGCAATGGCCCGAGTGAGGTCACTGTCTACCTGGCGTTGCTCTGTCACATCAATCCCGAATAGAACCAGACCTAGCTTTCCCTTCTCAAGGTTCTGGCGGAAGGATGCATGCCAGCTGATGAAACGGTTTTGTTCATCCTTGGTGAGGAGGCATGATTCAAAATTTGTCTGATATTTTTCACCTTTGAGTACATTACTGAGTAGTTGCTGGTTTGCTTTGCGGTGCTCATCAGCCATCAGGATGTCAACCCAATAGCGATCAACCACCTCACTTTCCTTATATCCGGTAACTTCCTCTGCTTTTTGATTAAATGACAATATCCTGCCGCAGGGCGAGATGGAAATTAGAAGGGCCTGCATGGTGTCAACAATTTCACGGTTAAAATCGCGTTCTACCTGCATGCGATTTGTCATATCCTGGGAATAGAGGGCCAGGGCGATGTCTGCGATTACAGTTTTTAGAAATGAGATTTCTTCTTTTGTGAAACAGTTCACTTTCTCCGAATGGATATTGATGACACCAAATTCTTTTTCTTTATGTTTTAAAGGCCAGGCAGAGCAGGATTTAAATCCGGTTTTTTCAGATATATCACGTAAAGCATCGGACTCGAACTCTTCAATCCTTTGATAAATAACATGGGTCCCTGAAAGAAGCGCCTGGGCAGCTGGATTTTCTTCATCCATGTCAGTGATAACCTGCTCAACCAGAACCATGCAGTCACGTTCCGGAATGTTAGCAGAAGTAAGGGCCACCAATGGAGTTATGGCTGTTCCGTCGTCGTCGCGTTTTCCTGCCCAGAGCAGGCAGTATTCCTGATTCTGCATGATGATATTACAGCACTTTTCAAGCAGCTTGTCCTGTCCTGTAACTTCACCGGATTCAGAGGCAGCCAGTTCATTGATAGCCAGGAGGATTTCATTTCTTCGGGAAAAATTCATGTAAAAGATTCCAATGTAGAAGTGGAATTTAAAATGTGTAGCCCAAAATGGACACTACACTTCTGTTGCGTAAAGAGACACAAAGCTACACTTTTCCACATTATTGTAGCATAACCTGCAACAAATATGTGTTTTTAATTGTCATATGCACAGAGTGTGCCTGATAAGTGAGGTTATTTTTAAAGCAAACTGGAAAAATGGAAGTTTTTGAAATACATTTGGTAAGTAACCGGTTGTTTTTCTGAAAACATTCCGGTTTGATTTTTATTTTCTGCACAAAATATAATAAAGGAAGCTCTGTTTTGAATATAAATATGGTTAAGGATTATTAAATGCAGGAAAAAAAAGAAGAAAATACCAGATTGAAGATCGGTCTGTTGCTTGCTTTTCTGGTTTTGGCAACACTCATGTATTTTCTTTTGGACAGCAGGAAAAAACATAGCCAGGAGCATCATCTTCAGCTCATTACTGAACGATATGAATTTGCCTATAATACTATTTATGATCAATACAGAAAATTTGCCGCCAATGCATCAATTGGGATAATCGAACGATATAATCTGAAATCAATTTACGAACAGTTGCTGACAGCTGATATTGAGGAAAAAAACAGACTGCGGTCAAAGCTGTTGGCTGATATCAGGCTACGATATGAAAGATTAAAAAATCAGGGTGATGTGAGACAACTTCATTTTCATCTTCCTGACAATGAATCGTTTTTGCGCGTCCACCGGCCTGAAAGGTATGGTGATAATCTGTCAGAGGTAAGAGAAACAGTAAACTATGTAAACACTGTCAAGTTACCAGTTGATGGCTTTGAAGAGGGAAAAATCTATAACGGTTACCGGTTTGTCTTCCCTGTTACTTCCATTGATCAAAAGCATCTTGGCAGTATGGAGATTTCTTTTGGACCGGAATTTCTGACCACAGCTTTAATGAAGCAATATGAAGTGTTCAGTAATTTTTTCATCAAGGATTCAGTGGTAAAAAAGAAAGTCTTTAGCAATGAGATTTCTGTAAATTACCAAAAATCTCTCTATGATGGCTATCTATGTGATGTACATGTTCTGTCAAAATTAAAAAAACTTCCTAACGTTGAGAAGTTTAATCAAATTCCTCAGTCAAGCACTGTTGAATCTGTCGTTGCCAACGTCCGGAAAGGTACGGCCATCTCTTTTTACGATTCAGTAATGGACATGGTTTTTACCTCCATTCCTGTCTTTAACCCCATCAGTCATGAAATGGTTGCCTTCTTGACTGTCCGGAGCCATCCCGTTTTTTTCAGAAATGAAAACAGATATTTCAGGACTATTTTTCTCCTGAGCCTGATGCTTCTGGCAATGGGGCTTTCTACGTTTTTTGTACTCTACAATAAAAGGAGCATCCTTGAAGCCAATGCAGAACAGCTGAAAAAACAGAAACAACGGCTCGTAAATGCCCAAAACACGGCAAATCTTGGTCATTGGGAACTTGATTTTGTCAGCAGCACTCTAAACTGGTCAGATCAGATTTTTAAAATATTCGATCTGGAACCACAGTCATTTATACCTGATTTCAATGCTTTTATTGAGATGGTGCATCCGGATGATCGTGATTTTGTCAGTTCATCGTACGGAGACTCAGTTAAAAACTTTAGTTCATATGACATTCAACACCGTATCATCACCAGCACAGGCAAAGAAAAATGGATAAGGGAAATATGGTCAACAGAGTATGACAAGGAAGGAAACCCTGTGTTTGCATCCGGTATTATGCATGATATTACGGAACAGCATAATGTACTCACTCTCCTCCAGCAAAAGCATGATATGTTTATGCATGGCCCTGTGATGATTTTTACCTGGCAGAATAAAGAGAACTGGCCAGTTGAATATGTTTCTGAAAATGTTGGTGATATTCTAGGGTTTTCCGCAAGTGAGTTTCTCAATGGTTCACTACAATATTTGAACTGTATTCATCCCGATGATCTTCCGCGAGTTCGAAGAGAACTGGAAAGACATCTGGAGTCAAAAGATTCCAGTTTTGTCCACAAGCCATATCGTCTCATCAGTCGTAACGGCGATCCTGTCTGGGTGCTTGATAGTACAAGCCTTGTACTAAACAGTAATGGAGATGTTAGTCATTTTCAGGGGTATCTTGTTGATGTTACGATGACAATGCTAATGGAGAATGAGATTTTTGAGAGAAAAAAGCATCTTGAAATGGTCATTGAAAGCGCAAGACTTGGAACCTGGGACTGGAATATCATAACCGGAGAAGCATTTTATAATGAACGGTGGGCTGAAATTATCGGATACACCACAGATGAGATCAAATCTGATATTTCACCCTGGAAAAACAGGATACATCCCACTGATATTGCAGAGGTCAATGAAAAATTATTAGAGCACCTTGAGGGACGTACTTCCGTTTACAAGACTGAACACCGCCTGAAGCATAAATCCGGGAAATGGGTATGGGTTCTCAGTGCTGGAAAAGTTCTTGAACGTGATGAAAAAGGCAACCCATTACATGCAGTGGGAATTCATCTTGATATAACAGAGAATAAAGAGGCTGCCCAGACCCTGCTTGAAAACAAAGAACAGGAATTCAAACAACAATATGTTCGTGCGATTGATGATATCGGCCTGGGATTGTTTGTTGTTGACGCTGACTATCGTGTACGTGATATGAACCAAACCATGATTAACTGGTTTGGCGATCAGCGCGGGAAAACATGTTTTGAAGCTGTGGCAGGCCTTAAAAAGCCATGTTCTTTTTGCCGTCTCATGGATGTGGTCGAAGGGGGGAATATAATAAAATATCAGTCGAAAATACGGGATGGCCGGCGGTTTGATATTGTTGCCGTGCCCCTAACTAACCCGGAAGGGACTGTGAGTATGATGGAAGTGATTCGCGATATCACCGAGCAGGAAGAGGCGAAAAGCGCCCTGATTACAACAAACAAGCAGCTTGAGGAAGCTATCTTTGTTGCTGAAAAGATGGCTGAAAAAGCTGAGGAAGCGAATCATGCCAAATCAGTCTTTTTATCTACCATGGGACATGAATTGCGTACGCCCCTGAACGCAATTCTTGGCTATACTCAGATATTCAGTGAAGATGCTTCACTCTCCGAGAAGGTACAGATGGGTGTGAAAACCATTCAACAGTCAGGGGAACATCTGCTGCTGCTGCTCAACGATATTCTCGATCTTTCAAAGATTGAAGCCGGTAAAATGAAATTGCTAAAGACTGAATTCAGGTTTCCTGAGTTTCTTCAGGGAATCATGGGAATCATCAGTCTAAGGGCAGAGGAAAAAGAATTAAATTGTTATTACACAGCAGAAACACCAATTCCTGCTGTTATTGAGACAGATGAACTTAGACTGCGACAGGTGATTTTAAATCTGCTCTCCAATGCGGTTAAGTTTACAAACAGCGGATATTGTGCGTTGCGCATCAGATCATCTCTTAAAGGAAAGAACAGAGCATCCCTTACATTTACCATTGAAGATACAGGAATTGGTATAGCTCTTGAAATGCAGGAAAAAATATTTGAGGTTTTTCAGCAAACCGGACAGCGACTGAAATATTCAGAAGGGTATGGACTAGGGCTCTCCATCAGTCGTAAGCTGGTTGAGCTCATGGGGGGAGACCTGGAACTTACCAGCCCGGTAGCCGAACTATCTGAAAATGGTAAAAACCCTGGCAGTCGTTTCTCTTTTACCATTGATGTGGGTATTTCAGGTGAACTGCTGGATATTGGCGATGAACAATTCAGCCTGGAACAGTTTAATTCTAATCACTCCGAGATATTGGTTCCACCTGAGAAAATACTTGATGTATTGATAAAACTTGCAAAATCAGGAGATATTGATGGCATCGGGGAACAGGTATTGGCGATTTCAAAAATGGAACAGGGACAATATCTACAATTTTCTCATCGTATTAAGCAATTGGCGGATAAATTCAAACTTATTGATATTGTGAAGTTTGTTACAACTCAAGTTTCGGGGTTGACCAAAACACAATAGAAAACATAGCCAACCAATTAAAATAATGACATATTAACGTGAAAAGCCTTTCACTTTCTG
>DQTH01000073.1 GCA_015662865.1 Desulfocapsa sulfexigens | reverse complement strand
CAAAAAAGACACTTTTTGAAAATTTTATATAAATTTTGAAATAGTTAGGTACTTTTTAGGAATAGTTACTATTGGAACTTCAGTTTAAACAAAATATGTAAAAGACAGGACCGCACTTATCCATCTTCCGCCAACCCGGGCCGGATCGCTGTAGCAGTTGATGCGTTCTCCCTATCATAAGAAGCTGTTTCCTTGTGCAAAAATACTGGAAAGAATAATCTTGCCCGCCGCCTTGATCCGGGGAATCAGTATTTCGGGGCCGGAAGCTCTTTAATGAGGCCCATGCCTCGATCAGAGTGCCATCGACAGTGAAATGCTCGTCAGAGAGCAAACCTGCTTCTTCAGCCTGTCCGGTGAGCTGGCATAGAAAGGCTACAGCGATATCGGTATCCAGGATGCGATCCCGATTTTTTGAATAAGTTGAATGGTTCCAGATAGGTTCATCCATGGACAAACCAACAAACCACCGGAAAAGGAGATTGTACTCAAGCTGCTCGACGAGCATTCGCTCACTGCGGATTGAATACAGGATTTGAATCAAAAGGGATCGCAGAAGTTTCTCAGGTGCAATTGAACGTCGCCCAACTCGTGAATACATTTCTTTGAAAATTGGCGACAACTCCTTCAAAGCCCGATTCGCCATCGCCTGTATAGGGCGTAGCGTAAGGATGATTCTTGGGAACTCTTGCTTCAGGGGAGATATAGCTGAACATCATTTGCTGCTGACAATCGGAACCGCGCTTGAAATCACCTTTCCATGTATCTTATCAAATGGTTACAGTATAATATGTACAGATGAGTTCGTCGCTGGTTTTGAATAATTTTTCAACGGCCTGCTAAGTACGGTCCAGAAACTGTTACTTACACTGGATTAATTCTGCTAGCCATCGGATTATCCCATAAACAAGAGAAAAAACATCGCTCTGCCAGAATCAGCATACCACCCTAATTTCGTAGTACGATTCAAATAACTTCCCCTCTCCGATGCTTCACACCATACACATATGTAATATTAAATCTTAAAATACAACATAATTGTAACAATTGGCATGATCAAACCTGCTGGCAATACCTTGTTGTCATTTTTTTTTGATTAAAATATAGCAAGTTATGCATGTTCAACCTGTTAAAAAGTTATAACTGGCATGCCACATGCAATTAATTGCCCCTGTAAAGCAACGTTTTTTTCAACATAATCCCCACCAAAGAAAAGCAAGGAGAAAAAATGAAAGCACGGACACACAAATCTACATGGCTAATCGCACTGATACTAGGGACACTTTTCTCAGTACAAGTGCAAGCAGCAGAAACGATCAAGGTCGGAGTCCTACACTCCCTATCTGGAACCATGGCTATCAGCGAAACAACTTTAAAAGACACCATGCTGATGCTCATTGATGAACAGAATAAAAAAGGTGGTCTGCTTGGTAAAAAGCTAGAAGCAGTTGTTGTTGATCCTGCCTCAGACTGGCCACTTTTTGCAGAAAAAGCCCGTGAACTCATCACCAAGAACCAGGTAGCAGCAGTTTTTGGCTGCTGGACCTCTGTTTCTCGAAAATCTGTACTTCCGGTATTTGAAGAACTTAACAGTCTTCTATTCTACCCAGTACAGTATGAGGGTGAAGAATCGTCAAGAAATGTCTTTTACACAGGAGCAGCACCCAATCAGCAGGCCATTCCTGCTGTTGATTATCTGATGAACGAAATGGGTGTAAAACGCTGGGTACTCGCTGGAACCGACTATGTTTACCCACGTACGACCAACAAAATCCTTGCTGCCTACCTCAAAGCAAAAGGCGTAGCCGAGAAGGATATTATGATCAACTATACTCCCTTTGGTCATTCAGACTGGCAGTCGATTGTTGCCGATATCAAAAAATTTGGTAACGCCGGCAAAAAAACAGCCGTAGTCTCCACAATCAATGGTGATGCCAATGTTCCCTTTTACAAAGAGTTGGGTAATCAGGGCATAACCTCAGACATTATTCCAGTTGTTGCCTTTTCTGTTGGCGAAGAAGAACTCTCAGGCATAGACACCAAACCTCTGGTCGGCCACCTTGCTGCCTGGAACTATTTCATGAGTGTCGACTCTGAAATGAACGACGATTTTATAGAATCATGGCATGCGTTTATTAAAAATGAAGATCGTGTGACCAATGATCCCATGGAAGCCCATTACATTGGCTTTAATATATGGGTCAAAGCAGTTGAAAAGGCAGGCACTACTGATCCAACAGCTGTTCAGGATGCAATTATCGGAGTAACCGTACCCAATCTTTCCGGTGGCTATTCAGCCATGATGCCCAACCATCACATCACCAAACCTGTTCTCATTGGTGAGATCCAGGATGATGGCCAGTTTGAAGTTGTCTGGCAGACATCTGGAATGGTTGCTGGTGATGCCTGGTCTGACTATCTGCAAGGTTCAAAAGATCTTGTCTCTGATTGGAGAAAGCCCATGGCCTGCGGTAATTTTAATGTCAAAACCGGTAAGTGTTCCGGAAAATAATACGCCGGCATTTGTCCGGGTTCCAGCGCCTGTAGGTTCCCGGACATATGCTTGTCCATGTCAGCTCAAAGCAATTTACCTCTGCGAGATTTTTTATGACTCTATTATTTACCCGGCAGCACCTGTTCCTGCGTCTGTTTTTCTTCTGTCTTTCTTTTTGGGCCATGGGCCATCCCTGCCTTGCGACAGAAGACAACTCACAGCTAAGCCATGGCCTGAGCCAACTTATTCAAGGAAATTTTCAGCGTAAGGAAGAGGCCGTCAAGATTATCGCCACAAGTGGTGACCCAAGGGCGGAACAAATTCTCCAGGCTCTCCTTGCCGGCAAACTCTACCGAATAAAGAGAAAAGATACCCTTGTCTACAAGGAAGGAAAAGGAAAGAAGGTTGCCATCACTTCTGTACTAACCGGTGAATCACTGGGCACGGTCAAAAAACGGGCCATCAAAAAGATCACCATCAACAATGCGATTCGTGGCAAACTTCACGGGCAACTTGCTCTCATCAATCTCAAGAATCCGGATTCCCAAATACGTCTCCAAGCTGTTAACAAACTCATCCCCACCCTCAGCCCGAAATCAGCCGGAACACTGGAAACGCTCCTGCAGACTGAAAGAAACGACAAGGTTCGTGAAGCGCTAATGACCGCTAGAGCCATCATTGGATTACGTGACACAGAAAAACCAAGACGTTTGGAGGCCCTGGACAACCTTCAAGGAAATCTCACCCCCTCCGTAAAGAACGAACTTATCCGACTTCTCACAGAAGAACAGGACAAGGAAATCCACAATAAAGCGCAAGCTACTCTGAATGGTATCCAATCAAAAATAAAACTTTACGGTCTGATAGAAAAGTTATTCTTCGGTCTCAGCCTGGGATCGGTGCTGGTGTTAGCAGCTATCGGGCTTGCCATCACCTTTGGGGTTATTGGGGTTATCAACATGGCGCATGGTGAGCTGATTATGCTTGGTGCCTATACCACTTATGTGATTCAGCAACTCATGCCAAACGCCATCGGCACAGCCCTCCTTCTCTCCATTCCAGCAGCTTTCATTGTTTCTGGAGCAACAGGAATACTTATTGAACGTACTGTTATCCGATTTCTTTATGGCCGCCCTCTGGAAACCCTGCTGGCTACCTTTGGCATCAGCCTGATCCTTCAACAGACTGTACGAACCATCTTTTCACCCCTGAACCGAAGTGTCTCAACTCCAGCCTGGATGAGCGGATCTCTCCAGCTAAATCCGGTTCTTTCTCTGACTGTTAACCGAATCACAATTTTAGTCTTTGCCCTGATGGTCTTTGCCGGTCTCTATATGACCCTGAAAAAAAGTTCCATAGGCCTGCAGGTTCGAGCAGCGGCTCAGAACCGTTCCATGGCAAGGGCAATGGGTATCAAGGCGGCCAGGGTTGATGCCTTGACCTTCGGACTGGGCTCAGGTATTGCCGGTATTGCAGGGGTCGCTTTATCCCAGCTCACCAATGTCGGCCCCAATCTTGGCCAGTCGTATATCATAGATTCCTTCATGGTCGTTGTCTTTGGCGGAGTTGGTAATCTGTGGGGCACCCTGGTAGGCGGTTTGACCCTGGGTGTAGCCAATAAATTTTTTGAACCCTGGACAGGTGCTGTTCTGGCCAAGATCGTAATACTTGTCTTTATTATCCTTTTTATTCAAAAACGTCCCCAGGGGTTATTCCCGCAGAAGGGTCGTGCGGGAGCATAATCATGGTTGTCCTGAAGTACCTTAAACAAGACCGGGGCGGTATGATTACCCTTGGCCTCATCGCTCTCTTGACCATTGCAGTACCCATCTGTAACCTGATGGTTCCTGAGGGAAATGTCTTCCATGTTTCCACCTTTACCATGACTCTGCTCGGCAAATATCTTTGCTATGCATTGCTGGCCCTGGCCGTTGATCTGGTCTGGGGGTATCTCGGTATTTTAAGCCTTGGCCATGGTGCTTTTTTTTCTCTGGGCGGTTATGCCATGGGTATGTACCTTATGCGCCAGATAGGAAGTCGTGGCGTATATGGAAACCCCCTGCTTCCTGATTTCATGGTCTTTCTTAACTGGGAGCAGTTGCCCTGGTTCTGGCAGGGTTTCCAGTGGTTCTGGTTTGCCATGCTTATGGTAGTGTTAGTACCCGCCCTGCTGGCCTTTGTTTTTGGCTGGTTTGCCTTCCGCTCCAGGGTTACAGGGGTTTATCTCTCAATCATGACCCAGGCTCTGACCTATGCCCTGCTCCTGGCTTTTTACAGAAATGAAATGGGCTTTGGCGGCAACAACGGTCTGACTGATTTTAAAGATATTCTTGGTTTCTCCCTACAGGCAGATGCCACACGAGTCGGATTGTTTATTGCTTCCGGAGTTGCTCTGGCACTTGGTTATTTAAGCTGTCTTTACATAACCCGTTCCAGACTGG
Organism: Desulfocapsa sulfexigens; assembly: GCA_015662865.1. GTDB lineage: Bacteria > Desulfobacterota > Desulfobulbia > Desulfobulbales > Desulfocapsaceae > Desulfocapsa > Desulfocapsa sulfexigens_B. The sequence goes on along the minus strand of DQTH01000073.1, from coordinate 7,843 downwards.
GCAGATTATGCACCGCCATTCGTGACCAGGAAGACAGAGTTCGATTCATCGGTTTCAAAGTAGAGAATATCAAACTTTGGATTTTTACTTTTTCTGCCATCCTGGCTGGTGTTGCAGGAGCCCTTTACGTGCCTCACGTCGGCATTATCAACCCCAATGAATTCTCACCACTGGCTTCCATCGAAATGGTAGTCTGGGTGGCTGTTGGAGGAAGAGCAACTTTATACGGAGCAGTTGTTGGCGCAATAATGGTCAACTACGCAAAAAGTTATCTGACAGTTGCCATGCCGGATGCGTGGCTGTTTGCACTCGGAGCCTTATTTGTTCTCGTTACCCTGCTTCTCCCCCGTGGCGTAACCGGACTTGTACGTAAAAAGGAGGTGGACGCATGAGTGTTTTAGAATCCATGCGCTCTTTCATGCGCCGTGACCAGGTTTTTGATTTTCTTATCCCGGATGTACCACCTAATCTGGATTTAACCCATGGGGTTATCCTGTATCTTGAGAATCTTAATGTCAGTTTTGATGGATTCAAAGCAATCAATGACCTTAACCTCTATATTGACGACGGTGAACTGCGCTGCATCATCGGGCCAAATGGAGCAGGAAAAACAACGATGATGGATATAATCACCGGTAAGACCAAACCGGACAGCGGCTCGGCATGGTTTGGCCAGGAGATCAATCTGCTGGATATGGATGAACCGGAAATTGCCACAGCAGGTATTGGGCGTAAATTTCAAAAGCCAACTGTTTTTGAACAACACCGGGTAATCGACAACCTGGAACTGGCCATGGCTGGAGACAAACGAGTCTGGCCGACTCTGACTGCCCATTTAAACAGTGCAGAACAGGATCGCATTAACGAAATTTTAAAAATCATCAATCTTGAAGAACATTTTAGCCGCAGAGCAGGATCTTTATCCCATGGCCAAAAGCAATGGCTTGAAATCGGTATGCTCCTTATGCAAAACCCAAAACTGCTGTTGGTAGACGAACCCGCTGCCGGCATGACTCACCAGGAAATGGATCAAACAGCTGAGTTACTCACCTCTCTTGCCGGCACACACAGTGTAGTTGTGGTTGAGCATGACATGGATTTCGTCCGTTCCATTGCCAACAAAGTGACGGTTCTTCATCAGGGAAGTGTACTTGCTGAGGGAACCATGGATGAAATACAAAACAACCAACAGGTTATAGAAGTCTATCTTGGAGAGTGAACAGATGTTGACCATTGAACAACTCAACCAGTTTTTCGGCGAAAGCCATACCCTCTGGGATATTGACATGCAGGCGACCAAAGGTAAGTGTACCTGCCTGATGGGCCGCAACGGAGTCGGCAAGACTACTCTGCTTGGCTGCATCATGGGTCTATTGCCTCTTCGTTCTGGAAAAATTCTGTTAGAGGGAGAGGATATCTCTACTTTACCGGCAGAGCGGCGGGCCTCTCTTGGAATTGGCTATGTTCCGCAAGGCAGGCAGATCTTCCCATTGCTGACAATACGTGAAAATCTTGAAATCGGTCTTGCCACCGGCCGTACAAAACAGAAAAAAATCCCGGATATTGTCTTTGATCTTTTCCCTGTGCTACATGAAATGCTGACACGAAGAGGCGGAGACCTCTCAGGTGGCCAACAGCAACAGCTTGCCATTGGCAGAGCACTGGTCCTTGACCCCAGCCTTCTCATACTTGATGAACCCACAGAAGGTATCCAACCAAACATAGTTCATGAAATTGGTGACATTATCAACAAACTCAAAAATGAAATGGGCATCACTGTGCTTCTGGTGGAACAGAAACTTCCATTTGCCAGGGCGGTTGCCGATTCTTTTGTCATACTTGACAGAGGCAGGTCTGTTGCCGGCGACTCTATTGACGGACTCAGTGAAGAGTTGATCAAACAATTCCTTACTGTATAATCGGTATGGTCAGACCAGCTCGGGCACATAAGCAATGACAAATCTTCAACCTGACACTTCCATAGAAGATGGCTGGACAGCAAGGCTTCGCCTGGAGTACAAATTCAAAAATAATCGTACAGTTCTGGCATGCAATCGCCATAGTGGTCCATTGGTGGTTCAACGGTCACTCTATCCTGAGAACGATGTCTGTCATACTTATATCCTGCATCCTCCTGGAGGAGTGGTGGGAGGTGACAAGCTTGAAATCGATGTTGTTGCAGGCAGCGAAACAGCGACATTGCTTACGACCCCTGGCGCAACAAAGTTCTACCGATCGGACGGCAAAGAGGGAGTTCAGCTACAGCGGCTTGTTGTTGAACCAGGTGGTACGCTCGAATGGTTTCCCCAGGAAAATATCCTTTTTCCAGGTGCCAAAGCCAGGATAGAAACCAGGATAGATCTCGCTGATACTGCCAGGTTTATGGGATGGGAGATTCTCTGCTTAGGATTACCGACTAACAAAGAAAAATTTACAACAGGACGAGCTGACACTGCTCTTTCCCTGTACCGTAACGGCGAACCTGTTTTTCAGGACCGGTTACGGGTAAACGGAGAAAAAGATCTCAATGCCTTGGCTGGTTTACACGGCTTTCCAGTTTGCGCCACCTTTATTGCCACTGGCATACCATCTGGACTCTTGCCTGCTCTGCGTCAACTCGTCTGCCGGGAGAAAAAAGCACAATACGGTGTAACTTTACTGGACGACTTATTGGTAGCCAGATATCTTGGTTATTCAACCTTTGCTGCAAGACACCTGTTTACCGATATATGGAAGATACTGCGCCTGAAAATTTTGGGCAAAGTAGCAAGTGTGCCCCGTATCTGGGCAACATAAGAGACATGACTGACAAGATTGGTACAGCCATATATATACTCATCGTGAGAGAAAAAGGACTAAGGAAGAAATCATGGAACTAACACCCAGAGAGAAGGACAAACTGCTCCTGTTTACTGCCGGTCTTCTTGCCGAAAGGCGCAAAGAACGGGGTCTGAAACTCAATTATCCTGAAGCGGTCGCCTTTATCAGCGCTGCAATCCTTGAAGGCGCGCGCGACGGCAGATCTGTTGCAGAACTTATGGAATACGGGCGAACCCTGCTGAGCGCGGAAGATGTCATGGAAGGCGTGGCCGACATGGTCGATGAAGTGCAGGTCGAGGCTACCTTTCCAGACGGCACCAAACTGGTAACCGTTCACAACCCTATTTTTTAGGAGAGTCCCATGATACCTGGAGAAATAGTTACCGCCGATGGAGAGATTGAGATCAACCCCAATCGGCCAACCATTGTTGTGGATGTGGCAAACAGTGGCGATCGGCCAATCCAGGTTGGTTCCCATTACCATTTTTTTGAAACCAACCCGGCTCTTGTTTTTGACAGAGCCAAAACCCGTGGCTTTCGCTTAAACATTGCCGCCGGTACAGCGGTTCGCTTTGAACCAGGTCAGAACCGGCAGGTGGAGCTGGTCGCCTTTGCAGGTGATAGAAAAGTTTATGGATTTACCGGGGCAATCATGGGCTCCCTGGAGGAGACCTCATGACAACTATTACCAGAGCCGGATATGCTGAAATGTTTGGCCCTACAACCGGGGACAGAGTCCGGCTGGCTGATACTGAACTGTGGATAGAGGTTGAGGAAGACCGCACCATCTATGGCGAAGAGGTGAAATTTGGCGGGGGCAAGGTCATCCGTGACGGTATGGGACAGAGCCAGCGCTCGTGCGGGGAATGTGTCGATGTAGTGATTACCAATGCCCTGATCCTTGACCACTGGGGTATCATCAAGGCTGATATTGGCATCAAAAACGGACGTATCTCCGGAGTCGGCAAGGCAGGCAACCCAGACATCCAGCCGGGAGTCGATATTATTGTTGGCCCAGGCACTGAAGCCATTGCCGGTGAAGGAATGATCTTAACCGCAGGAGGCATTGATGCCCACATCCATTTTATCTGCCCGCAGCAGGTGAAAGAAGCATTGATGAGCGGCATTACCACCATGCTTGGCGGAGGAACAGGACCAGCAACCGGAACAAATGCCACCACCTGCACCCCTGGAGAGTGGTATGTTCACCGCATGTTACAGGCTGCAGATGAGCTTCCCATGAACCTTGGTTTTCTTGGTAAGGGAAATGCCAGCCTGCCCGAACCGCTGACAGAACAGGTCAAGGCAGGAGCCATGGGTCTGAAGCTCCATGAAGATTGGGGAACCACACCTGCCGCAATCGATAACTGCCTCAGTGTTGCTGAAGAAATGGATGTGCAGGTTGCCATCCACACGGATACATTAAACGAATCCGGCTTTGTCGAACAGACCATTGCCGCCTTCAAAGATAGAACTATCCATACGTATCATACAGAAGGTGCAGGTGGCGGTCATGCGCCTGATATTATCAGGGCCTGTGGCCAGGAAAATGTCTTGCCGTCATCCACCAATCCAACCAGACCCTATACGGTTAACACAGTTGACGAGCATCTGGATATGCTCATGGTCTGCCACCATCTTGATCCGAAAATTGCAGAAGATGTTGCCTTTGCCGAGTCACGAATCAGGAGGGAAACCATTGCTGCTGAAGACATACTCCATGATCTTGGCGCATTTTCCATGATCGCCTCTGACTCACAGGCCATGGGACGGGTTGGCGAGGTCATTATCCGTACCTGGCAGACCGCCCACAAGATGAAGACTCAACGGGGAAGCCTGGCTGGAGATCCTGCCCACCACGATAACCTCCGTGCAAAACGTTATGTTGCAAAATACACTATCAACCCTGCCATTTCACATGGCATCAGCCACGAGGTTGGGTCTGTGGAGGTTGGCAAACTGGCTGACTTGGTTCTCTGGAAACCTGCCATGTTCGGTATAAAACCCAGCCTGATAATTAAGGGTGGAATGATTGCCGCTGCCCCAATGGGTGATGCCAATGCTTCTATTCCCTCACCCCAACCCGTACATTACCGATATATGTTCGGTGCTCTGGGAAGCGCACGCGCTGCCACTTCACTGAGCTTCCTTTCTCAAGCAGCTGTGGACGCAGGGCTTGCAGACACACTTCATCTCAACACAAAAATAGCTTTTGTCAAAGGATGTAGAAACATAGGAAAAAAAGACATGATTCATAACGATTACCTGCCGGTAATCGAGGTTGACTCCCAGACCTATGAAGTACGGGCTGATGGTGAACTTCTCACCTGTGAACCAGCAAAGGTACTACCCATGGCGCAACGATACTTTCTTTTTTAGGTCATTTGTCATGCTCAGGTTCACAAAAAAAAGTACCGGAGACGCACAAGAGCCCCTAACTACGCTCACCCTCCCCTGGGAAAGCCGTACTAAAAGCCGTCTGCGGGTTCGTCTTGATAACGGCAATGAGGCTGGCCTTTTTCTCGAACGTGGAATCATCCTGCGTGATGGTGATTACCTGCAGACTGATGATGGTATAACTCTTGAGATCAAAGCAGCACCGGAAACAGTCTCCACAGTTCGTTGCAGCGATCCACTCCAGATGGCACGTATCTGCTATCACCTTGGCAACCGGCATGTGGAACTTGAAATCACTGAGGGAAGGATACGCTACCCCCATGACCATGTTCTTGACAAGATGCTCATCTCCATGGGACATGAGGTGAAAGTAGAGCAAGCTCCCTTGGAACCGGAAGCAGGAGCATACGACAGCAGCCACGGACATCACCACCATGACTGACCCCAACGCCCTGATACGACTGTTGCATCTGGTCAGCCCCTCGTTGCCCACCGGAGCATACAGTTATTCCCAAGGGCTTGAATGGGCAGTAGAAGCCGGCTGGATTAGCGATGAAACAAGTCTTGAAGATTGGCTTGCCTGCCTGGCACGTCAATCATTGGGCAGAGTTGATATTCCACTCCTTACCCGGATGTACGCAGCAGTGAAAGACAATCAACCGGATGAACTTAAGAAATGGTGCCTCCTGCTTTTGGCCTGTCGTGAAACTTCGGAGCTACGAGAAGAAGAAAAAACCAGAGGAAAAGCAATGGCCACTCTGTTGCAACGGCTTAACCTGCCAGGGATAGATCGTTTCAACAACTCACTGCAATCCAGTCAGTTGGCAGGATTTGCTTTTGCAGCTGCAGGCTGGAACATCCCCCTTACTGATGCCTCTTCAGGATACATATGGGCATGGCTGGAAAATCAGGTACTGACCGGCATGAAAATCATTCCTCTGGGACAGAGCAGTGGCCAGCAACTGCTTGTTAAACTCACAGAGCCAATACCACAAATCGTGAAACACGGTTTACAACTCGGAGACGAAGAGATTGGCGCATCCTCTCCGGCTCTGGCTCTGGCAGGCAGCCACCATGAAACACAATACACCCGTCTGTATCGTTCATAACCGGATATAACTGGAGCGGGCTATAAATTTTTTTTGCAACAATTTAGGAGAATAATATGACAAACACCTCTTCCCCTTTACGTCTTGGCATCGGCGGCCCAGTAGGTTCCGGCAAAACTGCCCTTATCGAGGCTCTATGCCTCAAAATGCGAGACAACTATCAGATCGCAGTCGTGACCAATGACATTTATACCCGTGAAGATGCAAAATTTCTCACCAGCAAGCAAGCCCTGCCGGCAGACCGGATTATCGGAGTGGAAACCGGCGGCTGCCCGCATACAGCCATCCGGGAAGATGCCTCCATGAACCTTGCTGCTGTGGATGAGTTTATAGAAAAATTTCCAGACCTGGATCTCGTTATCATCGAAAGCGGAGGCGACAACCTGAGCGCCACGTTCAGCCCGGAACTGGCAGATTTGGCTATTTATGTCATTGATGTGGCAGCCGGCGACAAAATTCCACGTAAAGGCGGCCCAGGCATTTCCCGTTCCGACTTACTGGTAATCAATAAAATTGACCTTGCCCCCATGGTTGGAGCGTCTCTTACAGTCATGGAGGATGACACCAGAAAAATGCGCGGAGAAAAACCTTTTGTGTTCACCAACATGAAGACCGGTAAGGGGATAGACACGGTCTTTTCCTTTATTAACGACCAAGGTATGCTAAAGCGGTAGATGTCAAGGAAGATGTCGCATTTTCATGCAGCTTTTTGTTTGAGTTTTTCCTCCTTTTTTCCTGATTTTCCTAGATTAAGGTACACAGTTTTACCCGGAGTCCAGTTTCTTGTTTTTCCCGACCATCGTCCAGGGTGCTTCGCTTTGGCTGTTTCGTAGAGCAGATGACGTTGCTTTAAAAGAGCGATATCCTCACCCCGATGCCGCTGTCCTGGAGTAACGAACTTCAAAGAGCTGTGGCGATGGACTTCATTATACCATTGTTGAAACCCGGCCCCCCATGAACGCGCTTCTTCGAGGGTATTGAACGGTTTGTCCGGAAAGTCCGGATGATACTTCAAGGTCTTGAACAAAGACTCAGAGTATGGATTATCATCGCTGACCGAGGGGCGGCTGAAGGGCGGCATCACCCCAAGTCTTTGCAGGGTCGCCAACATGGTAGCTCCTCTCATCGGCGATCCATTATCAGAATGCAACACCAGGTCGCCCCCCCCCGGCAATACCTTCGCGTAAACAAGCTTTACGGAATACCATTGAAGCCTGACTAACCGATTCAGCCTCATAAACTTCCCAGCCGACAATTTTGCGACTAAAAACATCCATAATCAAGTAGAGATAAAAAAGATCCCTTTGACGGTTGTAGCCAGGTAAGTGATATCCCAGCTCCATAGCTGATTCGGCGCGTCGGCCTTTTACGTGTTGGTGGTTTCGCTTTACCCCGGTGAGTTAATTGATCGGCCTTGCGCAATTCACGATTAAAGTGAGCTGATGCACGATAAATGATGGGTAGCTTTTCAGGCTATTTGATGTTTACACAGCATGAAAGCCCCAAACCCTTCGGCT